>JAJAPY010000015.1 GCA_020523885.1 Candidatus Liberimonas magnetica
CAAATGCTGACAAGGTGTTGTTGCCTTTGACGTTGCGACTTTGACTTTAAGAAAGTTGCATTGGGGTCAGGGCTAAACTATTGACAAAATCACACGGACCGACGGTTAAGCAATTACTCACAAATTGCCTTATATACATTTTCTACTCTTTTCCCCAAATCTCTATTATTTCTTATTTCTTCCTGAAACCTCTCGTGTACCCTAGATATTCCGGCTCCAGTCATTCCCCCAAATTCTCTGCCCAAATCTCTTAATGTCTTATGTTCCAGGCAGAGCCTATAACTTAGTTCTATCAACACTTTTCTTGCCTCTCTCTGTCGTGAACGCAGCTCAATTAATTCTTCAGGTTTTATGCCATACTCGCGCGCCACTTTTAAAATTATTTCCCTGATTGTATACTGCCTCACTTCTCTTACATTTGTTGTATAAGACTTTAAATCCTTCCCTTTGATATATTTGTCCTTTATTCTCTTTATAAAATCCTCAGATCCAAGTAAAAACTGGCTGCGCAGCTTATCCATAGGATTGCCTGCTCCGTTTACCACACCTTCCTTCACATATTCTTCATATTTCTTCCGTCCGGTTTCTGTATCACCGCCAGTATGTTCCAGTACTTTCTCACATCTGAAATATTTTGACCTCTTTTCAGGATATAAAACACTTAAATAACTGCTCCATTTGTAATTTCTTAATATTAGCTCCTGTTCAACTTTGCTCTTTTTCAATGAGGACTTAACCTTAACCGGGTTTAAATATATATACCTGCTAAGCGATAGAAAATATTCATCAGAACCCACCAGTATTGCCTTATACCTTCCCTGCATCAGCGGGCCAACGCGCTTATATTTAAAATTAAAATATCTTGTATATGCGGTATTAAGCCGCTGCATAAACCTGCTTAAATTTGACTTTGGCGTGCACAATAAAAAGTGGAAGTGATTCGGCATCAGACAATATGCTATAATTTCCGCTTTATAAAAATCCGCGCCTTCTTTCAGTAATTGAACAAAGTGCTCTCTGTCTTTATCATCACTGAATATTTCCCGGCGATCTATTCCACGGCTTGTTATATGGTATATTGCTCCTTCATATTCTATTCTTAGTGGCCTTGCCATGTTTTTACATTATCATTTGACTTATATTTTGTCAATAGTTTAGCCCTGACCCCAATTACTTGCGATAATTTCTACTTTCGTTTGCGGTGTGTTATACGCCAATGCGGCGGCATTTGCGGCTTTTGTGCAAGGGACAGGTCTATTTTTCCATCAATCGTATCAACAGCGTCTATTATCACCTTAACCTTTGTACCTGGCGCAAGATTGGTAATACGAAGCATTCCCTCTGCGCCAGTATTTCCGCAGAGGACAAATGAACCGGTGTCTATAATTGTCGTAACAGTCCCGTCCATTACTTCACCGATATGTCCCTTGAACAGTTCAGCCCTCATAATGTCAACTGCCTTGTGCTCAGCATCTGCTGCAGCTCGTTCTCGCTCGGAGCAGTGCTCGCCCGCCTCGGCAAGAGAAACCCCTTTCGCGCCTTGCTGGATCCCGCCATGGCGGGATGTCACGTTATCAAATGAGCCTTCGGCTCCTACATAAGGGGTTCCACCTGAAAGAAGCGCTTTAACAGCCCTGTGTGCCATAAGATCTGGATACCTGCGGATGGGTGATGTAAAATGGGCATAGGCTATGGCTGCGATGCCAAAATGCCCTTTTGATTCCGGTGCGTAAACAGCCTGCTGCATACTGCGCACCATAAGTGAATTAATTATATATGTCAAAGGGTGAGCTTCGGCCTGACGCAAAACATCCTGTAATGCTTTATGTATATTCCCGCCAAGGACGTGTCCTGCTGAAAGCCCCAAATCACCAAGAGCCTTTGACAGAGCTTTTATTTTAGCAGGGTCCGGGTCGTCATGTCTGCGGTGCAAAAAGGGTATTTTTGCTGCCATAAGCTCTGTCGCGACCGATTCATTGGCAAGCAGCATGAATTCTTCTATAAGCCGGTGGCTCTTTAGCCTTGGACGGAGTGCCACACGCAGCGGTTTGCCCTTAGCGTCCATCTCAACCTTATACTCCGGTATATTGAAATCTAAAGCGCCGCGTTTGATTCTTGTATCGTATAACACATCGGCAAGACATCCCATGCGTAACACCGCCTGTGCAGCGGCAGCGGGTACATCATAGAGTTTTCCACCGTCAAGAAGCACCTGAACTTCATCATAAGTGAACCTACGGCAGGAACGAATTACAGTATTTGCCAATCTGCGTTTCGTAACTTTTCCTTCAGGATCTATATCCATGAACATTGACACAGTAAGACGCTCCCGGTTAGGCACAAGGCTGCAAAGATTATTTGAAAGAGACAGCGGGAGCATAGGCACTACACGGTCGGGCAGGTAAACGCTTGTCCCTCGAAGGTACGCCTCTTTATCAACAGCTGAGCCTGTCTTAACATAATGTGCCACATCTGCTATATGCACACCAAGACATACCATCCCGTCGCTAAGTGGTTCAATAGAGATCGCGTCATCAAAATCCTTCGCGTCAGCTCCGTCAATTGTCACTATCGGAAGATGGAATAGCTCTTCTCTTCCATGCCAGGCAGGTGGTTCTAATCTATCAGGCAATGCGCCACTTTGTGCGAGAACTTCTTTCGGGAAATATTCACTGATACCGCTCTCCCGTAATAACGATGTAATACGAGCCCGTAAATCGTCCGGTTCGCCAAGCACCTCGGTTACTGTTCCGGCAGCACCTTCCCTGTCCGTAGGCCATCGGGTAACTTCAAGAACAGCAAAGGCCCCTGCTATAGGCGTTATTCTATGTGCAAAAGACAGAACCTGTGCCGGCGAAGCATTTCCTTTCTCCGGGAATACCCCCCAGCCGTGTGGAAATTTTTTAAGAATACCAACAATAGAAGTATGTGCACGCTTCAGCACTTTTATTATCTCACCGGACAACCGGCCGTCATACTCGCGGCGCACACGCGCCAAAACGCGGTCACCGTCCATTGCCAGGCCAAGCCCGCGGCCGCACAAAAACACGTCCTGCCCGCCTTCTGTTTCAGTAAGCAGGAACGCAAACCTACCGTGATGCTGTATAACGCCTTCCCGGGTTTCTTCCTTTTTCCCAGCCCCGTGGTGCCTATGGTCACCTTGATGCCTATTACGCCTTTTCCAATGTTGTTTCATACTAATAAATTTTCTCAATATATAGGATATTTGTCAAGTCAGACAGCTTCGCTGCTAACTTCGATTACACAGATAAAACCTTAGATTACACAGATTACAGGATTAAATGACAAACAAAAACCACCTGCTTAAACAGATGGTTTTTGTTGATTTGCATTAAGGGCTATTGACTAAAAAATACGGCCTTAATTGTTAGTACGGCCTAGTACTACCATTTTCCATATCCACCACCGCCGCCGCTTTTTCTGTTTTTACTCCATCCGCCGCCGCTATGGCCTCTGTTGCCGTACCCGCCGCCGCCGCCGCTTTTTCTTTCCGGTTTGGGGCGCGCTTCGTTAACTACAAGCGCTTTACCTTTTATATCTTTGCCGTTTAAAGCAGCAATAGCAGCTTTTGCTTCATCCTGTGAAGGCATTTCCACAAAGCCAAAACCGCGTAATTGTCCGGTATCTCTGTCCCTGATCAAAGCTGCTGATTTAACCTGCCCGAACTCCGTAAAGATCTGATGCAGCTCATCTTCTGAAACATCTGAAGAAATATTGGCTACATAAATGTTCATAATACGCTCCTCCTTGCTAATTTTTTTTACGCCCTTGCATTGCGTCATAAACCTGCGCTTTATCGATGCGGCCTCCTTGTTAAACTCAGTGATCTCTTCAAGTGCGGATTAAATCTTTTTAACGGTTTAATGTTGTTCGGAACCCTAAAAATTGTTGCTTTTTATTTCTCTTGGTTTGTGGATTTTTAGATGTGCGGTGATTTTGTGGTTAGGCTAAAAAGAAAGCTTAACTATCCCTTTGAAATCAAGATTTACTTAATTTATTGTATCTTATTATCAACAATATATCAAGGCCACGAGTTGCCTCAATAAATATCGATCCAAACAATATTTTAAGAAAACCAATAATAATCACAGGCAATATGGCCTATAATAAGCGGCCATAGATTTTTTAGTCTCAGATATGCCATTGCGAAGAATACTCCTACCATCAGCCCTTCGAACAGGTTCCATATTCCGCCTTCCCAATGCGCGGCAGAAAATATTATTGAAGATGTTAATACATATAATAATTTATTTTTAGAGCTGTTATTGAACAGCAGCCTGAACATACCGCGGAAATATATTTCTTCAACAAATCCTGCTGATAGGCAAAAATGCAGTAATACTATTATGCTTAATATTCCTGTTTTGGGCATAACGCCTTTATAATCAAATTGAAGCATACCATAATTGTTAAGTATCTTCTTGATAGAATAGTAGGATGAGACATCTATGACAATGCCTAAAAACGTCACAACTAAAATACTGACAAAAAAAAGATAACTATTTTTTTTATCAAAAACTTCAGAGTGAAATCCCAGATCTTTAAAACCGAACACCTTGTTTTTTACACCGAATGTAAGTATAGATAACGGAAGAAGGATCCAGGTCAAAACTTCAACCAACCAGTAAAAGGCAGGGAATCGAGAAATATACCAATTATAAAATCCATTTATTTCTAAAGGCAATATGCCAATAATAAACAGAATAATGAGAGTATTTTTTTTGTTATTCATGTAATGTGACACTATGTGCAATCCGTTTCCCTATCTGCTAAACAACCTGTCAAGTATATGAGTTTTTAGCATAATTATCATCGAAGCCACAAGAATCAAAATTATAAGTATCCTATTGACTGAGTTAACACGCCGCATATGCGGTGTGTAATCATCTTCATATTGGGATATCTTACGGATCTCCTTCCCGCAAACAATGCAGAACAATCTTTCCTTTATATTAGTCCTTCCGCAATGAGCGCATCTTGTCTCATACATTTAAAACTCTAAGCTTTTATTTTACAAAAATTATCTTCGACTTTTCTTAAAACTCTTTCTACTATAAAAGGCTTGGTTATATACCCGTTTATGCCAAATTTATCGGCCCTATCGATATCCCCGATCATATTTCTTTCGGTACACATTATCACAGGCAATTCTTTTGTCTTAGCAGAGCTTCTTAAACATTCCAGAACCTGCCACCCGTCCATATGAGGCATGTTTATATCAAGCATTACAAGGTCAGGCTTAAAATATTTTATTTTATCAAGGCACTCTGTACCGTTATGAGCTATTTCTGTCTTGTATCCCTGTCCTTTTAGAATATGCTGCAAAAGCGCACAAACATCTCTTTCATCATCTACTACTAAAACTTTCTTCATAACACCCCCGGACTATTTACTGTGGAATCCTTCCGGCAGGAGCCAGAGGCTCCCTTAAATAAGTGACATCCCTCCATCATCAACATAAAGCCCCGCCTTAGGCGGAGCTTTATGTGGGGCTGGGCAAAGACAATATGAATGAGCTCCCTTTGCCGGGCTCGCTTTCAACTCTTATCTTGCCGTTATGCGCCTCTACCGCCATTTTACAGAATGTCAGCCCCAGGCCCGCACCCGTACGCAGGTGCACCCTTTTTCTTTCAATCTGAACAAATTTTTCAAATATTTTATCCTTATATTCTTCCGGAATGCCGGAACCGTTATCAGTTACGCTTATTTCCACAAATTTATCCAGATTCTTTAAGCCCAAAACTATTTTACCTTCCTTTAATGTGTGGTGCAGTGCGTTTGAAATAAGGTTATTTAAGACCCTCTCTATCAGAGCTCCGTCAATTTCAATGACAGGGATATCTTTTCCGATGTCCGCAGATATAGTTTTGTTCTCGCTTTTCACCAATGGTTCGAATTGGTTAAAGCGCTCAAGAAGTATCTTTGCTATATCGAATTTTTCTTTTCTCAATTCAAGTTTTCCCTCTTCCATCTTTGCTATGTCCAATAAATTTTGGATCATGATAAGGAGGTTTTGCCCGGATTTATTCGATATCTCAACTATTCTTTTCTGTTCGGGGGTAAGTTCGCCCAAAAGCCCGGACCCTAAGTAATCAAGACCTCCCATTATACCGCTAAGCGGGCTTTTTAGGTCATGTATTATCATGCTGATAAGGTCCTGCCGTAATTCCTCCAACTCTTTTAGGGAAAGTGCCATTTTTTCAAAGCTGCCTGCAAGCTCTTGTATTTCATCGCCTGTTTTAATGTCAAGTTTAATATCAAGTTTACCCTGGCTGATCTTACCCGCCTCTGATTTAAGAAGTTCAAGCGGGTCTATGATACGTTTAACAAATCTGTACCCAACCACTAAGAATATACTGGTCCAGACAAAAGTCCAGAATAAAATACTCTGATACATTCTCTTGACGGGCAGGTATACTTCTCTAGCGGGTATCTGTATTATAACAGCCCAGCCGAACTTTGCCAGCGGCCTGTATAAAGAAACAACCGTTTCGCCTTTCTCATCCTTATATTCAGGCCAGTTTTCGCTGTTGATCTGTTTATAACTTATGAAATCCTTAACAATCGGCAAATTACTGAAATCGCTGTGCATCCAAACGCGTTCCGGATCCCTATGGGCTATAAGGTTCCCTTTAAGGTCAACCACAAAAGCCTGGCCGGTCTGGCCAACTTTTATTTCTTTTATCCACTGCCACATTTTTTCAAGGTCAAGTTTTGCCGTAAGAACGGAAGAGGCAGGCGATAAAGGGATCGAAAGTATAAGGTAGGGGCTTCTTTGGCCTGAAATATAGACCGGGCTGATATATTCAAAACCCTTGTATGCCTCAAGAAATTCAGGTTTAGTAGTACGCTTTGCCAGGTTTTTTACCGGGCCTGAACGGGTAAGCTTCCATTGTTCCCTTGCATTCTTATCAAGCAGGGCTATTTCAGTAAAATCCTCGCTTTGAGCAAAAATCTCTTTTGCCGTCAAGAGCTGCTCGGCCTTCGGCATACGCCCGATATTTTTGTGAACGAAAAGGAGCTGCTGGTTATGGTTTATCTGAGAAGTTAAACGGTCTGAAAGCCTGTTAAGAGTCTCCTCCTGTTGATAAAATATGGAGTTCTTCAAGGCCTTTTTACTTATAGAGGTCAGTATGATGCTTAAAAGAAGAGCAGGCAGGACTATGGCAAGTATAAATAAAAAAATTATTTTATATCTTAAGGACATATTTCTTAAATCCCAACAGAACAAGACAAATCCAAACCGAATAATAAATACTTATTTTGTTATATACTTATTTGTCATATATATTTTTCTTTTATTTGGATTTATTCGGTTAGTCATTTTGTTGTTTATTTGGGATTCATTTTGTTTGTCATTTACTGTTCTTCTTCGGGCTGTGTTCCGGCAGATATTTTTTCACAAGTTCCCACATTTCATCGTCTGAAATAACGTTTACTCTTCCTTTTTCGAATTCGCTGTCTATCCATTCTTTCATTTTAGCTATTGCAGGCAGTGATTTATCTATTTTTTTATCACCGGAAAGTTCAAGCTCATTATTTATCCAGTAAGCAATGCCCGCAAGGCCTGATTTGTCGGTCAAGCTGACCTCCGGAGGCCTGTTAAGGATTTTCCCTGTATTAAAAACATTGTAAATTTCTTCATCTTTAAGAAGGCCGTCCACGTGTATGCCTGCCCTCGTCAGGTTAAAGTGAGCTCCAACAAAGGGCTGCTGCAGCGGTATATTATAGCCTATCTTATTCTTAAAATACTTGGCTATATCTGTAATGACCGACAGGTCCATTCCATTCCAGGTTCCCCGTAAAGATACATATTCTATTGCAAGAGCTTCTAAAGGCGTATTCCCTGTCCGCTCACCTATGCCTAGTAAAGTTCCGTTTACTGCACTACACCCGTACAGCCATGCAAAAGTAGCATTTGTTAAACCCCTGTAAAAATCATTATGCCCGTGCCATTCTATCCACTCTGACGGAACTCCGGCCAGATGGGTCAGCCCGTACATGATCCCGTTCACATTGCGGGGTAAGGATGCTCCTGCATAAGCTACCCCAAAACCAAGAGTATCGCACGCCCTGATCTTAACCGGCATTTTTGCTTCCTTTGCAAGCTTCATCAGCTCGCTTGCAAAAGGCACAACAAATCCGTAAAAATCAGCTCTTGTTATATCCTCAAAATGGCACCTTGGTATTATGCCTTCTGCCAAAGCAGCGCGGACAATATCCAGATACATATCCAATGCCTGCCTGCGGGTTTTTTTAAGCTTCAGAAAGATATGATAATCAGAGCAGGAGGTAAGAATACCTGTTTCTTTAAGTCCCATTTCTTTTACAAGATGAAAATCATTTTTAGTTGCTCTTATCCAGGATGTTATTTCAGGGTATTTGTACCCCTTTTCCCTGCATTTGGCTAAAGCATTCTTATCTTTTTCAGAATATAGAAAGAATTCCGTTTGCCTTATGACCCCGTTTGGCCCACCGAGCTTGTGTAACATATCATAGATAGCAACCATTTGTTCTACGGTAAAAGGAGGAAGCGCCTGCTGACCGTCTCTGAAAGTCGTGTCTGTAATCCATATTTCTTCCGGAGGATTCATAGGTACTACCCTGTTATTAAACGGGATTTTAGGGATATCATCGTAAGGGAACACATCCCTGTATAAGTTAGGTTCGGTTACATCTTGCAATTCATAATGGTATTCTTCAGGTTCTAGTATTTTCCTATCTTTATTGAAACGAAGCATTTTTCCTCCAACCGTTGCGCCCTTTTAAATTATTTTTATTATATACTTTTTTAAAATTGTACTAATTTAATGCATAAAAATCAAATTGATTTATTAATTATTTTATATGTATATATAAAAATAGCATTTTGTTGGACTAAATTGTTGGAATTGACAAAATCGCAGCTTTTTAGTAAAATTGTAACTTAAATATACCATGATAAAACAAGTAAAATATCTAATTGTTTTCTTTTCTTTAATTGTTACCTCTAGTATCTCTAAAGCCTCCGATCAATTTTTAGATATGTGTTTAAGGTTTGCTCAAGCCAGAGATAAAAACCTGGAAGTTGCTGAAGAACAGGTCAAACTTTCCATGACAAGATTGATCAGGTCTACCAGGGCATTTTTGCCTGTATTATCCCTGGAGAGAAAATACGAAAAAGGAAAGACCTATTCAGGTGCAGACCCGTCTATAGGCCTTCTTTCTCAGGAGTATCAATCCGAAAGTTTAGGTTTTAGGGCCCAGCAACCTATCTTTGAGGGTGGGAGGTTGAGCAATACTTACAAGTACGACAATTCAATGCTTGCCTCTGCAAAATATAATTATACTAAAATAAGAGAAGAATTATTTTATAAGATTAAAGCCACTTATTTTGAGTTTTTAACTGCAAAGATGCGGTATATTAAGCTAAAAAAAACACTTGGAGAAATCAATAAATTATCAGAGCGGGTAGAACTGGAATACCATGCAAAAGCTATATCAAAACTGGATTTAGATGAAGCCAAAAACTTCAGGGATAAAGTTGAAAACATGTTCAAGGAAGCAGAGTCCACCATGGCACTTACAAAAAGGCGGCTTGCATATTTTGCAAACATTGAGTCATTAGACGATATCCCGGGAGTAATACCGGAAGGCCTTCCAGAAGATGTACCGGAAATATCGTACGTACTGGATGAATGCATTAATTTTGCTGTTCAAAACAACGTAGAATTAAAAATGACCAAACTGCAGATAGAAATGGCGAAATACAAAAGAAGGATCATTGACTCAAAGATCATCCCCAAAATATATCTGGAAGGTTTTTATGGAAGAAGCGGAGAAGCGGATGTTTCGCAGCCAATACCCTTGGCTGTGTCCTGGAGCTTGTTGGGAAAACTGAGCTGGGGCCTGTGGGGTAATTCGCTTGAAATAGATCAAAATACGACAAAAACAAACCCTAATGAGGCTACCAACCCTAATGCAAGGTTTGATACGAACAGCCTTGATATTAAGTTTTCTTTTTTTGATGATTTGAACTATTTTGTTGATTCTAAGGAAAGCAAAGTGGGGTTCAATCAGGCTTTAGCGTCTTACGATGAGTCAAATAAGAAAACGATCATGGAAGTCGACAAATCCTACAGCGAATACAGGGATTCTCTTTTTAGCGCAAAAGTCCTTAAGGATGAAATTGAAATAAAAGAAAGAAAGCTCGAGTTGTTGCGTAAAAGGAACCAGCTCTATGAGGTTACGACTCTGCAACTGATGCAGGAAACAGTATCTTATGCTGAAACCGTATTCCAATATTCAAAAATGATGTATACTAATTATTCGAATGTCAGCAATCTGGAAAGGCTTACCCTGATGCCGTTAAGGTAATTAAATGAAACTAAAAATAAAAAAACTATTGGGTTTTCTTAAAATAAAAAAGATTTCTGATTTTATTATATCAACAATAGGAAAAATCATACTTTTTATCTTTCATATTGTGAAAGATAAGCTGTGGCCGCGCCTTACAAAGCTACTCCCGTTCTTAAAAAAGCTTGAGCCTCTGTTACAAAAAATAAAACCGACTTCAAAAAAAGGCAAGATTATTTTCATTTCAATATTTGTTTTACTTTTTGCCATATTTGGTTTTGCCGTAAAAAAAATATTTTTTAGTAAAAAAGCGGCAGCAGCGGAAGAAAGCAAACTTTTCAGCGTCAGGGTAAAACCTGCTAAAAAAGAAAATTTCAGCGATAAGTATACCGTAATGGGTACCATAAAAGGAGCTATTGAAAACGAATTGAGGTTTGAAATGGACGGCATTCTGTCATCTTATAATTTTAATGAAGGCGATAAGGTAAAAAAAGGCCAGGTATTGTGTTCCCTTGACCCGAAAGATGCCATGACAAAAGTGGATTATGCAAAGAGCAGGCACCAGTCAGAAAGATCCGCTTATTTTTCAGCTTCCCAGAGATTAAAAGTCTACGAAGAATTGTACGCCATGAACGCTTTATCTGAAAGCAAAATACAGGAAGCAAGGTATGAAACGATGTCTGCGGACGCAAAAATGAAGGCCGCTCTTTCTGAACTTGAACTGGCTCAGTCAAATTTGTCCAAAACAAGTTTGCTTGCTCCTGATAACGGCCTTTTAGCGCAGATAATCATACGGCCGGGCGAGTACATAACCCAGCATGACGTAGTAGCCAAATTCATAAGCGGTGTTGAGACAAATTTCGAAGTAGATGTCCCGGAAAAAGACGTAAACAACCTAAAGGTCGGCCAAAAGGTGAAGATTAACTGTGATGCTTATCAGAACAAGGATTTTATAGGCAAGGTTGCGGAAATCGCTCCAACTGTCAAGGAAAGGACTCGCAGTACAACAGTTAAAATAGATGTCCCAAATCCCGACGGAGAACTGAGGTCCGGAATGTTTGGAAGAGGAGTAATTTATTTAAAAGAGCTGGAAAATGTATTTATTGTGCCCCAGGAAAGCATAATAACCCTTGGAGCATCTACGTATCTCCTGCCTTTGTTAAAACCTGATGAACTCACAAAAGGTGAAGGTACTATAGAATTGCGAAACGTTAAAGTCGGTGATAAAGTTGAAAATAAAGCAATAATAGAAGACGGTTTAGTGCCGGAGGAACTGATAGTAGTTGAAACTCAAGGACAGCTTTCCGATGGTATACGTGTAAAATATTCAATAATTGAAGACAAAGCCGAAGAAAATCAACCTGCTGCACAAGAGTAGTAGAATCCTAAAAACCAAAGACAGCCTGGCTTAATTGCAAAATGTAAATTTCAAAGTGCAAATTGCAAATTCAAAATCTCCATTACTTCAAATATCAGGCCTAAGCCTATTAAAAACAGGATTTAGGCTTATTTTATTATGACTAGATTCGGTATACAAAAACCAATCTCCACGTTAATGCTGGTTATTGCAATAATTCTTTTTGCCGTTGTAAGCCTGCAAAGAATTCCTGTAGAACTCTATCCAAATTATGCCTCCGGCGAAGTAAGTGTGATCACGCGCTTAAGAGGCGGAATAGCCGCAAGTGAAGTAGAGAAATATGTAACCAGGCCGCTTGAAGAAGTATTTTCCGAAATCAACGGTCTTAAAGAACTGATGTCATCTTCCCGGGAATCTGAATCCGTAATTAACCTGAAATTCCATAACTGGGTAGACACGAATTTCATTGTAATCGATATAAGAGAAAAACTTGCCATGGTAAGGCATATCTTGCCTAAAGAAGTCGAAAAACCCATTATTGCAAAATACCAGCAATCAGATGCCCCTATCATGATAGTATCCTTGAGTTCAAACGAATGCTCACCGGAGCAATTGCGTGTAATAGCCGAAGACAAGATAAAAGATAAGTTTATGCGCGTATCAGGTGTTGCCAACGTTGAGATCGGGGGCGGCCGTGAAAGAAAATTTTTTATTGAAGCCGATAATTCAAAGCTTATCGCCTATAGATTGCCGATTATGTCCGTAGTAGAAAAAATAAACTTAAGCAACATATCGATTTCAGCCGGAGAAATACCGGAACAAAATAAGAAATTCGTCGTCAGGGCTACCGGAGAATATAACAACATCTTAGAAATAGCAAATACCGGAATCGCTACAACCCCGTCCGGGTCTGTCATACGCTTGAGAGACGTTGCAACAGTCCGGGACTCATTTTATGAAGCCACTTCGTTTGCCCGTTTGAATATTAAGCCCGTGGTCTCTTTATACATCCAAAAGGAATCAACTGCAAACACTATTAAAGTTGCCGATGAAATACTTAAAAACATCGAGAGGTTAAGACCAACCGTAGGCAGTGATATTGTTATAACTGTAGTAAAAAACGACGCGGAATTCATTAATAAGTCTATTTATGCATTAAAAGAGGCTTTAACTGTCGGGGCGATATTATTAGTCGGTATTTTATTTCTTTTTATGAGGAATATGAGAAGCATTTTAATAGTTATAACTACCCTGCCTTTAAGCCTGCTGCTTTCCGTCGTCTTGATATACTTTTCAAACCTGACATTCAATGTTATGACCTTAAGCGGCCTTGCCATGGGGATAGGCAATGTTATGGATAATGCCATTGTAATACTTGAGAATATATCGTTTCATCATGAACGCAAAACTTTTAAAGATAAAGTGACCATGATAGTAGAAGGAACGAATGAACTGGCGCTTCCCATAACAGCGTCAACTCTTACTACCATAATAGTATTTCTTCCACTGGTATTCTTAGAACCCGAAATAAGGCAGCTTTACGTCCCTTTTGCCTTGACCATAACTTTCTCATTAATAGCATCAGTAATTTGTACGCTGACCTTTGTGCCTCCCGAATGTTATAATTGGCAGAACAACTTTAACCCTGATTTTCAAAACTGGTATAAAAAAGTGCGAAATTATTACAGGCATATGCTTGAAACTTCGTTCCGTTATAAAAGACAGATCTGGGCTAGCGTTTTTGTATTGATGTTGTTTTCAGCCTGGATAATGGCACACAGGGATTCAGAGTTTATAGAACAGGGCGATATAAATACATTCCGAGTAGGGATACAGTTCCCCCCAGCCACAAGGATAGAACGGTCCAATGAAATTGTAAAAAAAATGGAACAAGCCCTTTTGTCCTACCCTATTGTAGACAGGGTTTCATCAAAAGTTGAGAAACTTCATACATTCATCGAAGTGAGAGTTAAATCCCAGGCCGACCAATTCAAGGCACTTTTCAGGAAAAGGTTCAACGAATTTTCCCCTGCCTTTGTTTATTACCAGGAGTCACAGCAGACGGGTGCGAGTGAAATGTTCATAGATTTTTTCGGTACCGATTATGATGTCATAAAACAAATTGTCTTTGCAGCTTCAGGCAGGCTTTCCCAGATACCCGGGTTGACGGACGTAAAAATAAGGATGAGAGAAGATGAACCTGAATTGAATTTACTGGTTGACAAAGACAAGCTTGCGCTTTTCGGCATGAATACTTATTATCTCGGAAATTACCTTCATTGCTCGCTTAGAGGCCTTATAGCTACGCAGTACAGGAGCGAAGGAAAACAGATAGAGACTATCTGCAGGCTGGTTCCGGGGAGTGTGAAATCTTCAAAAGAATTGCCTTTTCTTTTCCTGATATCCCAGAGAGGCGATATCGTAACCTTGGGCCAGCTCTGCGAAATAAAGCAGGTAAAATCTACCCAGGAAATATGGCACAAGAACAAAAAACGTTTTGTACAGATAAGCGCCAACCGTTCGAACCTCGGCCTTGGCAAAGCAGCGGAAAGGATAACAAAGGTATTGTCAGGGCTGGCTTTCCCCAAAGATTATTCCTTCAGCCTCTCAGGAGATTATGAAAAAGTCACCCGGAACAAACAACAATTTATAATGGCCATTTCCTTGACGGTTATATTGATATACCTGGTACTTGCTTCTTTGTTTGAATCATTTCTTCAGCCGCTCCTTATAATGTTCGCATTGCCTTTAAGCATAATAGGAGTAGCTTTATCCTTATGGGCTTTTAAGAAACCTTTAAGCCTGGGCGTATGGATTGGCCTTATGATATTGTTCGGTTCCGTGGTTTACGGCTCTATCATACTTGTGGAAAAAATAAATACAAGACGAGTGGGAAGGACCAATCTTTTACGCGTGATTTTCGAATCCTGCAGTGAGAGGTTAAGGCCGGAGCTTATTACTCTTCTTATGAGGACGCTGGGGCTTCTTCCGATGGTCCTTAGCAGGGATGAAGCAGCATCGATGTGGAGATCTCTTGGAATGACGATACTTTTCGGAACAATGACGGGGACGCTGCTTACTCTTTTGATAGTGCCCGTAGGCTATCTTATCATGGAAAACATAAGTAACAACTTCTTTATTTATTTAGACACCTATAAAGATAACATTTTTAATTATATAACTACCAAAAGTAGAAGATTATTAAGTGATAAACCAACATAATGGTTTTTGTTCTTTAGATTCTAAATACTAAACTCTAAACAAACTGAAAACTTAAATAATTAATAAACAATTGGATTTTATTTAGTATTTTATGTTTTGGAATTTGAATTTATATTTAGAGTTTCGGATTTAGTGTTTAGGGTTTTGATTTCAACAATGGTGATTAAACTATGAATTTATTAAGACTTCCTGTAGACAGGCCTGTAACAACTATAATGCTTTTTTTAGCTATTAGTTTGTTTGGAGTTATTTCCTGGTCGCGCATACCTCAGGAATTATTTCCTTCGATGGAATTTCCCCAAATCACCATAGTTACTAAATATGAAGGTGCAGGGCCGGAAGAGGCTGAAAAACTTATTAGCAAGCTGGTCGAAGAATCCATGGGAACGGTTAAAAACATTAAAAAGGTAAGTTCTGTTTCAAAAGAAGGAGTATCGATAGTAACGTGCGAATTCCGCTGGGGAACAAACATGAACTTTTCCGCTATGGAAGTAAGAGAGAAGATAGACTTGATAAAAGAAGCTTTACCCAAGGAATCCCGCGACCCGATAGTCTTAAAATACAATCCTATGCAGGTTGAAGCCATGATACTTTCGGCCAGCTATAAAAACGAAGAAACTAGCCTGTGGAAAATGGCTGAATTAAGATCTTTTTGCAAAAAAAATATAAAAGACGAAATGGAACGGATTGACGGAGTTGCTAAAGTCGAGGTCAGAGGCGGAGAAAAGAAAGAAATACTTGTTGAAATAGACAAAGGCCGGCTTTTAGCGAACCAGATATCCATTATGGATGTAATCAGCTCGCTTAAAAATGCCAACGTGACATATCCTGCCGGTACTATTAAAGAACAAACTTATGAATATCTTGTAAAAACGGTAGGAGAATTCCAGACCATTTCAGACATATCGTCCCTTGCTTTCAGCGCTCAAGAACAACCTAATACTAACACTTATGCAAAACAAATAAGAGGTGAACCCAACCCCAACCAAAGAAGAGATAAAATCATATTTATAAGGGATATAGCAGAGGTAAAAGAGGCTTTGAGGGACCAGACAGGTTTTTCCAGGTATGACATGAAAGAAAATATATCTCTGGGTATTTTCCCCCAATCAGGCGCAAACCTGGTTAAAATGTCAGAATTAATAAAAAAGAAACTTGAAGAAGTAAAACTCAGAACCCCTAAAAATATTGACATAAAAATGATCTATGACCAGTCGGAATTTATAAAAGCTTCAATCGATGATATTTACGAAAATGCTATCGAAGGCGGAATCTTTACTTTTATAACGCTTTTAATATTCATGAGAAGCGCCTCAGCCTCGGTTATCATAAACCTTGCAATACCGATCTCAACTTTTGTCACTTTGATACTTATGTATTTTCAGAATATTACGATAAATACTATGTCTTTGGGCGGAATAGTCATAGGGTTCGGGTTTGTGGTAGACAGCGCCAATGTTGTAATGGAAGCCATTATAGTTGACTTCCACAATAAACCCGGTAAAAACCAGAAAGATCTGGTGTATGAAGCTACGGTAGTTCTTGTACCGTCCGTGATAAGTTCTACTCTTACCAGTATTGCTATATTTATACCTTTCATTTTTATAACCGGCATGGCCGGGCAGCTCTTCAAGCAAATGGCCCTTACCATCACGTTTGGCATGATAGCCTCTATTTTTGTAGCTCTTTTCCTTGTCCCGACATTTTTGGCTAAAATGGACCTTTCAAAATTCAGTATAGAATTCGGGCAAAGTTTTTCGCAGAAATATTTTATTCCTAATTTAAGAAGCATATTGAAGTGGGGATGGGGTAAAATGCTCTTTGTTTTAGGAATATATACATTTTTTGGCTTGTTGTTTTTCGTTTTGATCCCTAAAGAGTTCATGCCGAAAGCCGATGAAAGGCGTTTCATCCTTAATCTCTCGATGACCCCGGATACGCCTTTGAACATAACAAACGATATCTCAAAACGTATCGAAAGACACCTTCAAACTGTGCATGAAATAAAAGACATGTCAGTAATCGTAGGGTCTACAGGCGATGAAGTCGGCAGTGCATCGGTTGAGACACTCGGTTCCTATCAAGCAAGGATTGTAGCACGGTTGAACAGGAAAGGCAGGTCTACGAACGAGGTAGTTTCAAAACTAAGCGATGAAATTAAGACCTGGAATATTAAAAACATTACGACCGAGTTTATTACCGAGCAGGGCTTATTCGGGTCATCTATCGGGTCGGGTTCAGGCCTTGTCGTAGAAGTAAAAGGGAAAAACCTGAACAGCTTGAAAGAAAGGTCTGAAGAGATCAAAGAACGCATGGAGAAGATAAACAATTTCTACGGAATAAAAATAAATCCGTCCGGCTTTGTGCCTCAGCTTAAAGTCGTAATAGACAGGGAAAGGGCTTCCTTGTTCGGGCTTTCAACACAAGACATATCTGCCATGAGCCTTGCCGCAATAAAAGGCCATGTTGCCACAAAACTAAAGACAAAAGACGACGAGTATGACATAAGAGTGAGGATGCGGCCTGGTGACAGGGATTCCCTGGAAAAGGTGAATGAAATGACGGCCTATTCACCGTCGGGTATGACGATCCAGTTAAAACAGATCAGCCAATCCGTTTTTGTAGATTCACTCCCCGAAATAAAAAGATCGGAAGGCGACAGGACATACTTTGTTACATCGAATGTCAAGGGGAGTTTTAATAAGGCCGTAAGTATCCTTCAAAAAGTTCTTGAGGAACTTCCTAAAAAAGAAGATATCGTAACTAATATCGCAGGTGAAATGCTTGCGATACAAGAATCTATGGCGTCTTCGGGATTTGCCATGATTCTTGGCGTAATAATAATTTTTATGATCCTTGCATCCGAGTTTGAATCCCTGAGGCAGCCTCTAATAGTCATGTTTGCAGTGCCTCTGGGGGTTTTAGGCGCTGTTTACACGCTTTATTTCACAGGCCAGTCTATTAACTCCATTTCGATGCTCGGAATGATAATGCTCTTAGGCCAGGCTGTAAGTATTTCTATATTCCTTGTAGACAGGTATAATTACATGCAGGAAAATAATACAGACAACCTGGGTTTAGAAGACATCATAGTAGAAGCCACCAGTTCCCGTTTAAGGCCGGTCTTAATGACAACTCTTACAAGTATCGTAGGATTGATCCCCCTCGCTTTAGGGCTTGGACAGGAGGGCTCCGGCTCAAACCAATCCATGGCAATAACTGTCATAGGCGGCCTTTCATTCGCCCTCGGAATGTCTCTTTTCTTTGTCCCGTTGATATATTTTTTAACGTCAGCCAAACCCGCAGTTGAACTGCCTCCGGCTGAACAACCGGCGGTTGAATTACCTCCGGTTGAACCGCCCCTAGCTAAGCCACCAGACGAGCTGCCTCAGAAAATAGAACCGCCAAAAACCTCAGAAGAGAAAAAACAGGAACCAGACGAAGACCATTTATCTCTTTAATTTTTATTCTACAAATTAAAAAGAAACCTATTAGTGGAGCCCCTCCGGCAGGAGCGGGAGGCTCCATAAATTTCGCGACCTCCCGCGGTTCCAATCCGCATTCATCCCCCATCGGGAGATGGGGGATTTCATAGCGCGGGATTAATCAGTTAAGAGAGAGCCTCTATTAGGGGTAATGGTCTAGTTTTTTGATTTTTTAAGTTTTTTAAAGGCAGGCTGTTTTGTGAGAAAGTTAGACAGCGTTGAAGAGCTTTTATAGGTCGTTAAATCAATTACATCGGTCTGCTGATTGCTGTCAGTCACTATCTTTATTGTTTTTAAATCCATTATTTTATACTTCTTAATAATTTCTTTTGTTTTATCAACAAGCATAGATTTAAAAAAAGGCAAGGTCTTATCCCCTAAATACCCGCTTATCCCGATGATTAACTCGTTATTGTCAAAACCCTTATAATAAAGCTGAGAATTATTTAGAAGTACTGATAAAAAAGGATTTGTACGGTTTACCATATTAACCTGGGAAACTATCAGCCTTCCGATAAACTCATTCATCGATAAAGGGTTTTTTTCAAGTTCGCCGGCCTCGAAATTATCACTTTTATTTATCTCCAAAATAAAACGGCCTTCATAATCAGACCTTGATATCCTCTGATAAAGAAGGCTTTTTACGTCATCCATCCTTTGAACTAACTTTAAGCTTAGCTTCCAGGCAGGGTCTTTTACGTTTACTACCATGTATTCTACTTTCGCATCGCTGCTTAAAGCTATCCTTGTAATGGTAAGCATTGCATTTTGAACGGTCTTAAGAACATCAGAAAGCGCTTTGACTTCTGTACTTGTCAAACCTAATAAATTTATATCCAGGTAAAGAGTATTGGTCTTTAATACAACTTTACTGTCTATATTATATTCTTTTTTCAAAACCTTACTTAAAGATTCCTCTATCTGGCCTTTTGGATAAGATGGTTTACACCCGTTAAACATGAAAACAAGAGCAAATATAAATGACAGGATAATCCTTATATCTTTTAAACTTGTCATAACAGTTGTGACGGATCTTTCTGCTTTCCGTGTACCTTAAATACGGCTTCAATGTTGTCATAATCCAGCTCGTCTTTTTCCAAAAGCTCGTTTGCCAGGGCTTCAACAAGCTTCCATTCTTTTTTCAGGAATGTTTCAACTTTCTTTAACGAATCATTGATAATAGCTAGTGTATCCTCATTTAGTTTTTCTTTGAGCATATTCGATATTTGAGACTCGGGTATTGCAGTAAAATCGCCTATTATCTTGCTTGAACCCATGCCCAGCCGCCAGACCATTGAGTGTGCTATGGTTGTTGCTTTCTGAAAATCCGAAGATACTCCGGTCGATGTCGTGCCGCAGTACAGTTTTTCAGCTATAAACCCGCTCACTGCAACGGTTATATCAGCGACCAGCTTATCCCTGTTGAACGTGTGAAGTTCTTCCCTTGGATTATGCGTGACCATCCCCAGAGCCTGCCCCCTTGATTTGATAGTCACTTTAAAAACATCATCGGTAGGGTGCAGGAAATAAAGAGCAACGGCATGGCCTGCTTCATGGTATGCGGTTTGTTTTCTCTCTTGAGGAGTCATCCTAAGATGTGTTTCAAGCCCCAGGTCTATCCTGTCCATAGCTTCCGACAGGTCATCCATATCAACTGCTTCCTTTTTATTCCTTGTGGCGATCAAGGTCGCTTCTTTCACTATATTTTCTATGTCAGCAGGCGACTTATATACTGTTCTTCTTGCCAGCCTGCCTATGTCCACACTTATTTCATTGTATTTTATTTTGGCAAGATAGTATTTGAACAGGTCTTCTCTTTCAGGAAGGTTAGGATAGGTTATGTATATTTTCCTGTCAAATCTACCGGGCCTGAGCATAGCCTTATCCAGAACGTCCTCCGAGGCATTTGTAGCACCTATGACTATAACATTATGTTTTGCACTGTCCAGTCCGTCAAGTTCAACAAGTATCTGGTTCTGCGTGCTGTTTGTCTCCTGCCCCCCTCCCATATAGGAAAAAGTCCTTTCCCTTCCTATTACATCAAGTTCATCGATAAATACAATGCATGCGCCTTCTGCATAAGCATACTGCCTTGCTTTGTTAAAAAGTTTTCTCACCCTTGATGCTCCTACCCCTACAAAAATCTCTACGAACTCGCTTCCTGCCATAGACAAAAAAGGAATACCCGATTCAGTAGCTATAGCTTTTGCAAGCAATGTCTTTCCGCAGCCCGGAGGCCCTATCAAAAGCAGCCCCTTGATAACTTTTCCTCCGATTTTCCTGACGTTTGCCCGGTCTTTAAGAAGCTTCACAACCTCCAGGGCTTCTTTCTTGGCCCCTTCAAGCCCTATTACATCCTTGAATTTTATATTAATATCCTGTGTGCTAATTTTTGTTTTCTTCATTTTGGAAAAACCGTCCCTGAAAAACATCAGGTAGAAAAAAACAAAAATAAATGCATTTACTCCGGCAAGCAGAAGCTGTATAGGCATGGTAGCAAGTGTCAGATTCCTATAAAACGATTCTAATGAATTTAAGCCAACAATTGCAAGGATTACAAGTAAAATTACACTTATTGTTACAACAATCATAACCCAGTGTTCCATAAAAAAAACTTTAATTTTTCTCATTTTATCTCCCTAAATCAGACTACAGACCAGAGACTTCAGACTAGAGACTAAAAACTTAAGACTTTAGTCTGTGGTCTGCGGTCTGTAGTCTGATATCAGTTATTGCGTTGTCCAACGTATATGGTCAATTATAAAAACCCTATTTGTCTGAGCACCTATATGTGAGCCAAGCGCAGATGCTATAAACATGTCTTTCATTTGTGATAAATCTAAAGTAGGTTCAGCGGCTTTTAAATCGCTGATAGGTATCGCAACTGGCTGAAAAGAACTTCCGTTAGGTGTTGCATAACTTGATATAAATTTCTTTGCTGAATTAGTACCGCTATTAGTGTTATTAGAACGTATTCCAATCTCTATATCATAATCAGTCATTATATCAAAACGCAGGTACCCGCTTGAATATGCCGACATGTCCTTTGAAGTATTTTCTGATACAAACCATCCAGTATAGCCCCCTGCTACAACTGAAAAAACGGCTTTAAAAGCCTGCAGGCCTTCGCTGGAAAGAGATGTTACACTTAATATTATTAAGCTTACTCCGTCGTCAAATGTTCCCGGCGCACTCAGGTCTGTAGAAAATTGGTCAGAATATATTATATACGATCCTGCAGTAGAACCTGAGCTTGCCGTTACATTAAGAGCTACATTAGCAACCACAGAACTATAGGATGCATATATCTTGCCGTTTCCAGGGCTGCTGCCTGCCTTAAAGACCGTAGATCTTCCGCTTGACGGAGTAAACGTCCCTAGATTTTTATCTACACTCCAGACAGGGTTACCATTAACATCATTAGACTGGGCACTTCTACACACAGCTTTTAAATTTACTGAGTTCCCGGAATATATATTTACCGCTGTAGCAGGGTCTATGGCAATAGAAAAAGTATTATCACTTAGCCGGTCTCTCTTTTTTTCACATGCAGACGCTATAAATATAAATATCATCAAAAATGCTATAAGTTTTCTCATTTAAAACCTTTAGAATTTCTTTGTATAGGTTAAAGAACACCCCGATCTTGAATAATCGAGAAAGAACCCGTTTTTTCTTTCAAGGACGGTATTATTTTGGGAATTACCGCCGTTGGCCAATGCGTCTATTATGCTATAAACCCAAATGCCGATGCCAAAGTAAGAGACATTCTTTGCCTGATTGAATTTAGTTTCATAATCCGAATACAACGGATCATTTTTAATACCTTTTTTTGCATAATCGGTATAGACATCATCTGCTTCTACATAAAGCATAGACGAATAGGCAAAAGTTGCCAGTGCCAGGCCGCATATTATATAGCCTTTTGTTTTTTGATTGTTATAAACCTGGCCCCAGCCCGGAAAAAACATGGATCGGATCCCTGCATTTGCAGGAGTTTTTTTACTTATATCAATTATGACTTGCCCTGCAAATGACATGCCCGAAAAAAAAGTTGTGCATAAAACAGCTAAAATGATTTTTCTAAAATTTATTTTCATAAAATTAATGCGTTAATTTAATGTCGTCAATAAATACAGTCCCGCCATTACCCACAACTGTATTAGGAGACACGCCCTCATTGTATTTTAATACGATCTTTACAAAATCTTTTATGGCTGTCATATTTCCTGTAATATTGAATTCATATTTCTGCCAGCTGGAAGTTACAGGCGCAAGATCAGAGCTCATCCAGGCATCAGTACCGCTTAAGGAGGTATCGGTTCCGTTGTTCCCTTCAAGCCTCAGGTAAACAAAGGTGTTTAAATCCCCTCTTGCCCAGAAGGATATCTTTGTATAAGTCCCGCCCGAAATGTCTCTTGTAGCTGTCAGATAGCTGTTAACATCTTTACTTGCTGTTAAGCTAAAACCGCAATAATCGTGTTCCAAGCCCGGAGTTGCACCGTAGGCATACACATCCTTGCCGTTCCATGAATACTTAAGGCATTTTGAACCGCTATGAGGATTATCGCGGCAGTTAAAATCCAGCACCTGGTTATCAAGAGAATTAAAGAATAAAATCGCACCACCCGTTTTTATTTCGTCATCATAGATTACCCAGTCTCCGTTCGTATCCCAGATACCTATAGCGTTTGAATCAGCGGGGTTTATAAGTTTTTTAACAGGATTTTTTTCACACCCTGTAAAAAAAATGAATATAATTAACAAAATGATTTTATTTTGCATAAACTCCATTTTATTATCAGTCTTAAATGTACTGATAATCAACTAAAACACCCACGGATCATGCATGAAGTATTTTGTTTTTCTGCATGAGCTGCGGATTTTTCTGCATAACTTCCAGAATTAATACTCGTACTGAATATCGTCCAAATAAATCGTGAAGCCATTTGGGTTGTCATCTTTTGATGCTGCAAAGCAATATCCGCCGATAACATTCGTCAGATCCGCACCGACTAAATTAATACTGTATTTCTCCCATTTATTTGTTAAAGTAACAGGCCCTATGCTTTTTGAATCCGTATCACCGTATTCTCCCGTAATACCACCCATCTTAAATTCTGATATTATCTCTCCGCCTTTTTCTCCCTTTGCCCAGAAAGTAAGGGCTTTTGCGCCGGTTAGATTTAATCCGCCTTTTTTATTTGTGCCCCAGTTGCCGTTAGGGTACTGCCAGTAGATTCCACCCCAACCTGCGTTCTGCTTCATTTCACCTGAATAAGTTATTTTAATGCATGTCTTTCCGCTGTGCGGGTTTTCCGCATAATCTGATTTTATTTTAATATCTCCGAAATCGCCCATCCAACCAGTAGGCGCATAATGATTGTCTTTTGAAGCAGAATCATTATACACAACTAGTACTTTGGGAGTTTCAGATGCAGCAGGGGCTGCCGCTTCCGCCGGAGCCGGAGTTGTTACTGCGGTTGGAGTTGTTGTTGCTGCAGGAGTTGCGGTAGAAGTTTGTGCTGCCTGAACAGCTTCAGGAGCAGGGGCTGCTTTTTCTTTTTTGTTTTTTTTGCTCTTTACTGCAGCAAAAGCAGGGCCGCACATGCCGAATACAAGAATTGCGGCAATTAACAAATACAGGTGCTTTTTCATCTTATTATCTCCTTTTATTTCATCCCCGTAATACGGGAACAGTTTTTTTCTTTCAAGTTATTAGGAAAGCTTAAAATCTTAATAACGTTTTTTTAGGGCTGTTTCTTTACTTGTTATTTTAAGATTATCACCTCCACTCTTCTGTTTGCTTCGCGCCCTTTTTCTAATTTGTTAGAAGCAACGGGTTTCTTGCTGCCATAGCCTTTAACCTCTATACGTTCAGCATCGATACCGGCATTTATAAAAAAATTTGCAACGCTCTGAGCTCTTTTCTCGGAAAGTCGTTGATTATAAGAATCTCTTCCGACATCATCGGTGTAACCTTCAACAACGATTTTGTTTTTTGATTCTATTTTCAAAACCTCTGACATCTTATTCATTACCCTTTCTGAACCGGGACTAAGCTCGCTTTCATTAGAATCAAAAAGCACTGTTGAAGTCAAAACAAGGCCTCTTGAATCTTCGCTTATTTTCATTTCATCCGAGACATCCTTCAATATATCTTTAGCGGCTTCTGAAACATTTTTTATCTGAGGCTGCGGCGATGCAGGAACATTAGGTTTTGCTGCATCTTTTGCGATATTTTCTATGACCGGTTTTTTTACTACACCTTTGTATTTTTTTTCTTCGGAACCAAGATATGCGGTAACCGGCCCGAAATAAATCTTTACAAAACATCTCACTTCGTCATAATCGCCCAGCTCAGGTGCGAGGTATTTATAATCTATTTCTTTTACCCCTGTGTACTCGACTCCCGCTGTGAGATAATCGCCAAATTTCCTGCTTAAGCTGAACTGGTACAATTTATCTATCGCCTCGCCAAAATCACTGTGCCATTGTTCCGGGCCCCAGACATCCTGCCCGTATCGCAATTTAACTGTATAAAACTTGTTTTGGCAGGAAATACCAGTTGTAACATAATCAGTTATCGGCTTTTCTTTCACATCGGACAAAGTATATGCCAGGCTGCTGCTTGCAAGAGCTTCCCCGAAACCTAAATCATAAAATATTCTCCATTTATGCGTATTTATTATGCTTATTAGTTTAAATGCCCCTATATACCCATTCGTAGGCCATGCGCCTGTGGCTCCATACGGTTCCCATACCATATTACCTTGTTCATCATAGAAAAGCAGCCTGTCGGTATTAGAAGGGTATCTGGTTAAAGTATAATTTGCCGCAAAAGATAATTTAGCATTTTCTTTTTTGTTCAAATTCCATTCATCCAGAACATTAGGCTGGTAATAATAAAACGGCGTATTCGGAGTAGGGTCAAAAGAGAGTGTGAACGACAATATGCTTGCCTCACGGTTATCCCAAGCATAATTCCAGCCTACCCAGAAAGGGCTTTCCGGCCCTCTTGGTTCAAAAAGTGCCGGGCCCTTATTTGAAGCAGTACCCTGGTATACCAGGGGTATAGGGCCTAAAAGCGGTTTCCTGTATTTATAGCCTATGGTGCTATTGATATTATTTGATATACGGCGATCAAATTGAGTAGATATTTCCTGTTTATTCCCGGCTACCAGCCCTAAATAACTGTATTGTAAATTTATGCTGTCAAAAATGAATCCGGGCAGGAGTTTAAATTTTGTGCTTATGCCCAGAGCATCGCTTGAATTTGTAGTCCCTGTTTTCTTTAAGTAGTTCGTGCCCAGAAACCCTAGGGAGTTCCCGGTTTCTTCTACATAGGTATAATCCCTGTTCAGCCTGAACGGCTGATATAAAAAACCTAACTGGAAATCGTCATATTTCGTGCTTAACTCAAAGGAGCGCATTCTTTCATCCGGGTCACCGTAAGGTATTATGTTGTCAACATAGATAAGGTGGTTATTTAAGCCTAATATTTTAATACTATAATTCAAATAATACCCTTTTCTATAATTCCAGACGGCTTCAGGGCCATAAACAATTTCCAACTTACTCTGTTTTCCCCTGATAACCGCCCCATAACCTTCGGGGACCGGCCGGCCGGAAACTCTAAGGTACCTGTCGGTCTCAAACTGTTCCGGATAAAGATTAAAAAGATCTCCTTTGTCTCCCCAATGGTAATGGCCGATACCTCGAAAATAATTTAAATGGAACCAACCCCTGTTATAACTTATATCGGCACTGGTCCAGCTAAAGTTATTATTGTCAAGGCTTAGTTTATGTTCAAAGTTTACAGGCATCCAGTACCTGTCAGCGTAGTCTTTTATGAATTCAAAACCTAGATCTCCATTTATATATTTATTCGGGTTAAAATTTACGCTTAAATTAAGAGTTTCTCCTGATACATTGCTCCAGGAATTGGTTGTATGCGAAGACGGATTATAGGTATAGTTGTAGTTTATCCCCTTATAACTTGCCTTTGAAGAATCCCAATTGTCTCCGAGTTTGTGGCTGTAATAATCAATATCCAGATCTCCTTTAATTGATAAATAACCTTCCGTAGATAGATTGACAGCGTAGCTAGTTGATAACGCAATAAAAATGACTAGCAAAGCTGCAGAGAGCCTTGATTTTCTCATAATTTAATATTTTACCTATTTTTTGATAATCCGTCAATAAATTTATACTTGTAAAAAACCTTAACTATCTGCAATATACAAAACAATCCTTAACCGGGTTTATCTATATTTTTCCCAGGCTTTTTCAAGTCCAAAATATGCCTGCCTGAGCTGCCTTAAGAAAGGGCTGTCCGAACCGTCACCCTGGCTGGTTATGCCCAGCCACTCTTCATAGCTGTATCCGTCAAGAAAAGGTGCGCCGAACTGGGAGACTACATCATGTTTGGACGGGTCGGTAGCAGGCCCGCCTTTCCACCATTCATCGCACCATTCAAACAAAAATCCGCCCAGGGCATTTCCTGCGCCTAAGCCTGCAAAATTGTTTTCCATATCTTTCCAATTACTTACAAGGTATTTAGCCTGAGCTTCTTCTGATTTTTCCTGCGGCCAGGAATGATGGTATGCCGAACATCCGTATTCGGTTATAAGAACAGGTTTTTCATAGACCTCGCTTACGTCCGTCCAAATGGAACCGAAACCTTGTTCTCCCCTATAGGCATTGGCACCGTATATATCCAGGTCCGGCGCATTTTTAGCACAATAATCCAGAAACAATGTATCGCCGTTACATAGAGCAACGGGCCTCCTGTGTGGGTCCAGGGATTTAATCAAAAGAGCCGCTTTATTTACAAACTTATAATAGGCTTCAGGCTGTAATTTGGCCCTGCAGCCATGGCCTTCGAATTTGCCTTTTTCGCCGACAGCAGCATAATTATTTTCATTCCCTATTATCCACATAAGGATATACGGCTCATTCCTGTATTCCTCAACCATTTTTCTTACGCTATCAAGCATATTATTCTGCTGCTTCTCATTTGTATAATCAGTGCCTACGTACCAGTCTGCACCGGAGGCATAACAATACATCCCTATCATGTCGCCGACCGCATACATAAATCCGTATTTTTTATACCCCTCCATCAAAAGGTCCTTGTTAAGGCCGTAATGGTCGTACAACCTCAGGGTATTTACTCCCATAGCTTTCATTAGCTTAAAATCACCGACAACCTCTTCGTCCGAATCTCTTTTATTATTTTTGTTTTTGTCCACCCAGGCTTCATAAGGCCCGTCTATTATGCCGTCCTTATTCTTATCTTCAAACATCCAATCGCGGGATACGTTCAGGGTCCTTCCTTCCGGAGTGGGGTAATCCGGGCTTAACGGGATCAGGTTCGGAGAATAAACCATGCCTCTTATGGGATAGGGTTTATTATCAACCAATAATTGCCAATGATTATTTGAATATTTTACAAGCCTTACTTTATCGCCTTCTGTATCGCTTGCTATGTCTAATTTGACAAGGTCTGCCTTTGTTTCTATAAAATCATTCTCTGCCGCTGTTACAAATTTACCGGGATTTATAATAAAAATATCGTTTTTCAGGTCATCGTCAAACCTGTTCCTGACTTTTATAGAAGCATTTACTAACTTCAACTTTAGTTCCGGATGTTCTCGTGTTACATAATTTATCTTGTCTATGGCCACAGGCCCTATGTACCAGGGAGTTTTCCAGTATGTAGAACCTACTGACCTGGGATAATGTACCACTATAGCATAATAGGCTTTTATTGCATGTTGAAAATTTCCTGATTTTTCAAGCGCTAATGCGGTATAATAGAGTTTCACCCCGGGTTCTTCTTTAGCGACAGCCCATTTATAAAAGTTTGCCTTAAAATTGTCTGTATTTATAAAATCCCAATGACTGCCCTCAAGAAGGCCTTTTTGATCAAAATCTCTAAAGCCCGGGTCTGCATAAACTCTGTTTGTGTTCGGGTATATGCCTTCTCCGACCGCTTCCTTTAAGCCTTTTGTATCTATCATCTTATACTGATATTTACTAGTACCGGGATTTTCAAATTCTCCATATTTCTGATAATCCACTATAGCTTCTTTCCCGGGGTCAAATAATTGAAAATCTGCGGCTAAAGATATTGCAGGATCCGCTAAATAAAATAAACCAACTACAACAAATAATGTTTTTTTCAACATTTAACCTCCAAAATTGAAACCGTGGTTAAAATTAATAGTTTAGAAATTAAAAACAGGATAGCTTTGAGTGAGGAAAATTATTAATTATATGTGACTTTTTTATTAAAATAATATTTCTATCTTTTCTGCTTCCTGGTTTCTTATCCTTAATGCCAAATCTTCAGGGATTAATCTGCCGTTCACGATGTCATTACCGCCGTTATACCATGCGATCTCTATTTTGCTAACATTGAATTTATCGGTGTACGTATCTATCTTTTTGCTATTGTGATATGTTACCAGGGTTTTTCCCATAAAATTAAATGTAAAGGTTTTCTTCTTTGTAAAATACTCCTTTGGTATAGCAGGATTAAATTCTAATGTAAGTTTGCCTCTCGGATCAAGTTTAAAGGGCTTGGGCCCTATTGTAATTAAAAGCCACATCTCTAAAAACTCGGCAGTAGCACCGCTTAAACGGGCTACGCAGCCTCTTCCCCAGGCGTTTTTTTCCGGGAAAGCGCTTGAAATTATGAACGAAGAATTTTCAAGGATGCTCCTTCCGTACATTTTCGGGTCAAGGAAACAAATGCCGACTTTTTTGAATTCTTCAAAAAACTCCTTAAACAACCCTGCCCTTAAGATCTCTAAAACATATTTATATTCCATGTGAGTCCAGATTGATTCATTCTCAAGCCATCCCGGCGAAAACACGGTACACCTTCCTATATCGGCAGGTTCATCTTTTAAAGACGCATTTAATTTATACATCTTCAATACTTTGTCATATAAACCGCTCTTCTTTACGGCATTATGAAGGGTTTTTATCTTTTCCTTATTAGTTTCGGTCTTCATATACCGGACTTCACCTTCAAGAAAGAATTGCAAAGGCCTTTTCCTGAATTTTTTTACATTGACAAGAGACAGCCCCTGGTGGCTTTTCTTTCCTGTAAGGGAATACTCTTCGGCTTCAAAGCTAAAATACGTATAATAAAGCCCGGTTTTTTTGTCAAAAGCTTTTTTTATCCCATCATCAAGCTTATTTAAGGAATTTTTTAGAAAATCTTTTAGGTTATCATAAGTAATGGTTTTTTCATTCCCGGATACACCAAGATTGATAACTTTCCTGAAATTTTCTTTTGCTAAAGATGCCTTATCCCAAAAAACGAATGCATCTATTCCTGGCTTATTAAGCAGCCCGCCAAGTTCTTCATAAAACCCGTGAATTTCTTCCGGGATGTGTATCTCATAATCCGGCTTTAAATTGAATTTATCAAGATTTATAAGCAAAAACTGAACTATCCTTTTAAGCTCAAAGGTCTCTGGTAATGAAGACCCTAGAATACCAGGCAGACCGTTTAAAGCATCATACCAGCCGGGTTTGTCTGCTTCCATCTCAATCCCTATTCCTTCGCAGTCAAGAGAAGCAAGCTTATTCAATATAAGACATAGCATCTTGCATAAAAGATTAGTCTTATAGATTTTGCCGTGCTCCTTGTGTTCTCTTACTATATTCGTATGAGAGGTTCTTTGTCTAAGGACCGAAGCCTTGTTTTTGTCAAGTATAACCGAACCAAACTGCCTCACTTTGCCGGGTTCTATTTCTACATAGCGTTCTTCTCTTGGGAGAATATAAAAAGGGTTGTCATAATATGTAAATTCTTTTTTGTCTAAAAGTATCTCTCTTTCTTTATCCGGATAAACAGAAAGGTAATTCTCTAAAAGATCAAGGTTATAAGTCCAGTGATCTACCCAGTAGCCGGTACCATGCCAAGCCTCGCCGTGTTCAGCCACATCCATTGGATTGGATATTTCCAATATCCTGCTTAAGAATTCATCATTGGATATATTCAAGCTGATGCCTTCCTTTTCCAGGAACAAAAGCAGGTCTCCGGGTTCAAATGGTTTTTTGAAAAATTCAACAAGTTTTTTTGTGCCATTTTTAATATAACTCTTCAATATCTTTTCGATATCATGCTTATTGGTATTTATCAAAAATGTGGAGCCTTTTATCAGAAGAGGATTAAAACCATCTAATTGGATCAGATTATAAAAAGAAAGGACATTATAATCATTGATTTTAGGGTTGAACAGCACATCATTCCGTTTGTTTTGGTTTACATCCCTGAAATTGCCGTTTCCCTGGGAGTAATAGGATGGAGACAACTGGAAATTATTATAATCCCTTTCAAGGTCGCCGTGCTTTCTTGAATACACATAAAAAACTATTTCTTTATCCCTGGCATTTAGAAGTATGGGAATTCCTCCTCGTAATACATTATCTAAATAAGTCTGCCTGCAGTACAGGTCAAATTCCTTGAGCGCCGATTCAGTATGGACCGCATGTGTGATACCTTCTATAATACTCTTGTTTGCCCTTACCTTACTGTCAAAATAATCCTTAGAGTCTACCTTTTTAACGAATTCGTTTAATTCAGGCTCGCTTGAAATATGGCCTACCATGGAATAGAATGTCTGAGTTTGACCATTATTTAATTCTAAGTTAAAATGGCTCATTGCAGAAGCATATTTATTATCTCCAAGCTGTTTTTTGGGGACCGTAAATTTTTCATTCCTTAAAAAAGCATTCGGAGAACGAAAACTCGTTTCCTCTCCGAAAATAAGGTCAGGGTCGATTATTATATCACTGTTCTTAAGACCACCGCTTTTCTCTATTTTTCCAAAATAGAAATTACCGCTTTTCATAACATAGACTTCAGGCCTGTCGTTTATCTCAACTTTTGTTTTGTAAAAAGGCACTCCTGTCTTATCAAAATTAGTGACCGTTGCCCAGGCCCGGGAAGTATTGCTTATAGATTTGATAAGGAACTCATTAACATAATAAGGTATAAGTTTTGGCAAGCCGTCTATAATTTCAAGTTTGAGTTTTTTCTTGCCCGTATTCTCGAACTTGACTATACGTATTAAAGCTGCCATCGGCTCTTCAGGCAGCGTAAGGTATCTTACATTTACTCTGAGACCCAGAGAATTGTTTATTTCTTCATACATGACTTCATAAGGCCTTACATACATTCTCTGTGTCACATCGTAAGTCCTTTCGGACTCTATATTTATAAATGGTTCATAGAACTTTGTATTTTTACCGACGTGAACTTTTATAAAAGTCCTAAAACCATTATAAGCAGTCAAACCGTAGGCTTTCTCGGCAGGGTTAAATTCCATGATTGCATAATCTTTACTTTTCACGCCGAAAGAAGCTATACCCTGAGCCCTGTTTACATAAAACACCCACATCGGTATGCCTTTTAAACCCGCAATACCTGGTAAAAAACTGGCAAAAGGCTTTCCGAATGAATAATTCTCGATAACAAATGTGCCGTCCTCCCTTAATGTATATTTTGCTTTCTTTTCAAGCATTATATTCTCCCTCTTATTATATTTTTCTTAAATTCAGGTTACTTTTTTTATTTTCTCATGAATTTACTGTTTTTTGAAGGTTTATCTGAGAGGTTATTCTACTTTTTGTTAGTTTTTTGTTTTAAGGCTGCAACTTTCTTTAAATCTAGTCAGAGGATTCTTCAACTAATTTCTTTAACTTTCGAATTGCGATCGATTCTATATCTTTTATTTTATTTGCAGAAATATTGACCTTTTTGCTCATATCTTTTAAAGAATGATACTTCTTGTCATTGAATCCATATCTCAATTTGATTATCTCAGCTTCAATTGGCGTTAGATGCTCCAGCATTTCATCCAGGCTTATTTTATTTTCAGATTTATCAAGGATTTCGACAATTGTGTCGCTGCTTTCATCCGGTACGATGTCTCCCAAGGTCGCTTCTTTTTCATAATTATCCAGGTATTTATCCAGTGACAAGGGCTTTGACAAATTCTTTCTTTGAGACAACAACTCTTTTACTTTATCCAGGTCAAAATCAAGTTTTTTGGATATATCCTCCAAAGAAGGGACATTCCCTTTTCTTACCTCGTCTTCCATGCTTCCGACTATCCTCTTCAAATCCGACATTACTTTATATGGCAAGCCTATGATCGCATTGCTTTTATTTATGTATTCCTGCATATTTTTGACTATCCAAAACCAGGCATAAGTGGAAAATTTTGTTTTTAACGAAGGGTTATAATAGTTAATAGACTCAAGGAGCCCGCTGTTTCCTTCAGCTATAAGCTCTTCCATATCAATGTTTTTAAAACAGTTGTGATATTTTCTTGCAAGAGAAATAACTAAGGATGAATGCTTTGTTATTAATATATCACGTGCATTTTCATCGCCTAATTTAATATTGTCTATAATTAGTTTATCCTCAGTGGAGACCCTCCGGCAGGAGCCGGAGTCTCCTTTGATAACGCGACCTACTGCGACATCATCTGTATTGCCTACTCCGCCGTAGTAGCCTTTATGGCTACGAAGGCCGGGCATCCCCCGACAGGAGCCGGGGGATTTCATATCGCATGTATTAACCTTATTGAGCTTAGATTTTTTTTTAGATTTAGAAGCCATTCTTATTTGGAATTCTTTAGGGATTCGGGACAAATTTAAAACCGCGCCCGAAAACAGTCTTTATTTTTTTTCCCCAGGGACCGAGAGCTTTGCGCAAATTCTTTATATGGGTATCGATTGTCCTTGTTGCTATGAATTCCTTGACGTCAAAAACAGATTCCAGCATATATTCTCTTGATAAAACTACATTAGGTTTCTTTAAGAACATGTGCAGCAGATCAAATTCTTTCGGCCTTAATTCTAACTGTTTTTTATTTAAGGTCACGGTTCTGGCTATAAGGTTTAATTCCAGCCCGCCAGAGCTTAAGATCTCAACTTCATCTTTCCTGCTTACCCTTCGCAGGAGAGAGTGAATCCTGGCAAGCAGCTCTTTGGCGCCAAAAGGTTTTGTGATATAATCATCTGCGCCGATTTCAAGGCCAATAACTTTATCCGTTTCAGATGATTGTACGGTCAGCATGATTATAGGGATATTTTTTGTCTGTAGATTTTCCCTGAGCAGCCTGCAGAGTTCAACACCGCCTATTTGAGGCATTTTTAGATCAAGGATCATAAGGTCAGGCTGTGATTTAATGGCTTTTTTATATCCGGTATCTGTATCCGGGGAAGTTATAACCAGATAACCCTCACTCTCTAAAAGATCGCTTAAGAACGACCTTATGTGCTCTTCATCATCAACAACCAAGATTTTTTTCTTAGAGATCATGGCTTCTCCTTATTGAGCCCCACGTACATGTACGTGGTATCAACATCCTTACCACCTTCTGTGGGGCGAAATCCCTCTTCATCTTTGAGCCTACCCGTGGTTTTTAGAACCGCGGGATAAAAATTTTTTATTTTCTTTTTCTTCTGTCAAGTACATAAGTGCTGCGCTCGCTCTGTTTTGCGATTTTCTTGAGTTCAGAAGCTATTTCACTTAACTCGCCGTAATGGGCTATCCTGGTCTGTTCGTTTGATATTATGGCCAATTGTATGGTCATAAAAGGAAAGTTTTTTGTATTCCCGCTCCTGTCTTTGGAGACTATGTAACCCCGTTCTCTATCCTCTTTATCATAGAATTTAGGTATGCTTTCATCGAATAGCCTTATTATCTCTTCGGCTATCCCGATAAAATTGCTTGGAGTCGATATAATAATAAAATCATCCCCTCCTATATGCCCGATAAAATCTCCCTTCTGGCCATAGGTTTGAACCGACCTAATAAGTATGGATGCGGTATTTTTTATTATTTCATCGCCTCTTTGAAATCCATATCTGTCATTAAAACTCTTAAAATTTGCTATGTCCAAGTAAATCATGGCAAAGGGAATAGAATTAACGATCCTTTTTTCTGCTTCGGCTTTTATCGCAGCATTACCTGGCAAAAAGCTTAGAGGATTTGCACTGATACTTTGCATCTTGCGTTCAAGGACAGAGTTGATCCTTGCCACTAAAAGTGACGGCTTAAAAGGCTTGGTAATGTAATCATCAACCCCAAGCCTAAGGCCTCTTATTTCGTCATGCTCGTTGTTCTGAACGGTTAACATAACGACGGGCTTATTTAACAACATCGGGTCCGTCCGCATGCGCTCCAAGAGTTCATAGCCGTCAAGAATAGGCATGGCGCAATCAAGTACTATCAGGTCAGGAGATTCTTCATAGATCTTTTTTAACCCCTCTTCGCCATTACTTGCGGTCACTACGGTAAATCCCTCATTAGACAAAATATCGCTTAACATTTCCCTTAAATTAGGCTCATCATCAATTACAAGAATTTTACCTGGCATAAAATACCTTTAACATATAAAATCAGATTAAAAAAACGTTATATTTTGTTATTTAAGTTTCTATTCTTTTATATACCGGGATAGTAAATTTGAATGTTGAGCCCTGTCCCAGCGTGCTCTCAACCCAGATCCTTCCATTGTGCAGTTTTATTATCTCCGCAACAATCGCAAGGCCAAGGCCTGTCCCTTTGGGTTTTTTCATTCCGGATTCTTTAACCTGAAAGAACCTTTCAAATACCCTTGTAAGGTCATCGGGCGGGATGCCGATACCGGTATCCTTAACCCAGCCGGTGATAGATTGTCCGTCTTCATTAAGTCTTGCGCCTATGGAAATCTCAGAACCTGCTTTGGTAAACTTAAGAGCATTACCGACAAGGTTTGTTATAACCTGTTTTATTCTTTCAGGGTCTGCGAAAATATTCGGCAAATCCTTGGCTACTGCATTGAATATTTTTTTCTGCTGCTGTTCTCCTAACGAAACGAATAAAGACACTATTTCTTCCGCAAGGTCATTGAAGCTCACAGGTGTTTTTCTAAGCTCAAACCTGCCTGCTTTAATTTTTGCTATATCTAGAACATTATTTATGAAATTTGTAAGCCTTATAGTAGCATCTTTTATGATTTTTAAGGACTTTTCCTGTTTTTCCCTGGGCATATTCCTATTAAAACCTTCAATTAAAAAATCACAATAACCGTCTATTGCAGCTAACGGAGACCTCAGTTCATGAGAAACGCTGGAAACAAAACTATCCTTTAGCTCATCCAGTTCTTTTAATTTTCTTGCCATATCATTGAAAGTATGGCCTAAGCTTCCGAGCTCATCTTTTGAATGAATTTCCACCTTACTGTCCAGATTCCCTGCACCTATTTCGTTAGCCGCTTTTGCAAGAGCCTTGATCGGCTTGTTAAAGAAAAAAGCTATAATACTGGACAACAGCAAGCCGCAAAACAGAGCCAAAACAGAAACCTGCATAATTTTCTTGCCTAACGCAATAACCGCTTGTTTTATTTCATTTTCCAAATAAGTCTGTGAATACCCTGCTTTTATCGTGCCTCTATATTCATTATCAAGATAAATTGGCATTGAAAATTCTTTGATTTTTTCATTTATATGCGATACAAAATCCACTGTGGTAAATTCGCTTACCCTTGTTATCCTGGATTTAAAATCTTCCTGGCGTTCGGCGTCTCTTGAATTAAACAAGACTATTTGTGACGGAGAAATGTATCCAGCATATACTATAGTAGGATAATGTATCTTTATTATTGACCTAATCGTATTTAAGACCTGTATCTCATCGTTGACAACCAGGGATTCCTTACACGTATATAAGAAGTCTTCAAAACTTTTTTTTCGATTTTTTTCCAACTGGGAGGAAAGCAGGCTTTTTTGTGTAAAGAAAATACTTATAGATATTCCACAAATTACAAATATTATCAGCAATGAAATGTAGAGTGTAAACTTGGTTCTTAAGTTCATTTTATTAAGAGATGGAACCCCTTCGGCAGGAGCCGTCCTGCCTCCGATGCTCCGCTACGGAGTCCGACAGAATCGTCCGACATGGCAGGACTTTGAATAACGCGGCACCCCCTATAATCAACATCCACCCCTGTTAACAAGTCCGATGATTCTTACACAAACTCCATATCGAGAAATCGAAAAGTCAACAATGTTTCTGTCATTGGGTTAGCCAAGCAAATATAAAATCCTCCCCGTTTCGAATTTTTTCGAAACGGGGATTTATTAAATATTTTTACTATAAATAAAATAACAAACGGCTAAAAAAATAAATCCAGCTCTACGGACTTATGCCCATGGTATCAGGATTTCTGCCCTTTAAAAAAATTTCAACATTTTTCCATGGATTTACATCCATGTTTGCCTTCAAGGTTGTATCAAGCGCTTAAATCTCTTCTTTTGACTGCAGGTTTATGCTGACCCCGCCCATCTTGCCTGCTACTAAATTATATAACCAAGATATAATAACGATACCAACAAGCATGATAATTGTGTATAGAACTACAAAAATCAGCCATGACAATAGTCTTGCTCCCACCGTTAAATCTCTTGCAACATCAGTCGGAAAAAGAAAGAATGTAAACAACCCTATCACGGTGCCAAGAATTGCAAATACAACTGGAACTATCTTAAGTAAAGATTTTACATTGATCTGTTTCAACTCATAAGCTGTCATAAAAAACCTCCTAATGGTATTTTAACTTAAAAATTCTTACAAACTTTACAAAAACTCTTTACTAACAGTGCACCTCCTTTTATTTTATTATAGAATTATATAATAGATTATAATAAATAAATTTTAAAATTTCAAGCTATTTATCAATTAATTATGTAATTTAAAAAACTGGCTGAGGTAGGGGTTGAACCTACGACCAACGGCTTATGAGTCCGCTGCTCTACCACTGAGCTACTCAGCCTACTCTAAACTTTTCAAAAACCAAAGGTCTTGTCACCATGCAGGTGATGACCTGCATAGGCAAACCTACGACCAACGGCTTATGAGTCCGCTGCTCCACCGCTGAACTACCCTGCCTTTGCCTATTATATATCCAATAATCTACTAATATTACAATTCAATTATTTTAGCTTCTTTTTGAGGCAGTTTAAGCAGTGCAATCGTACATTTGCCTGTAAGCCACCCACCGCATTCTCCTGGATTTATAATCAAAGTCTTGCCGCTCGCTTTAATTTCCGGTACATGGGTATGCCCATAAATTATAATATCGTACTTTTGGCTTTCTATCAAGGCATCCAACAAATAAGGTTCGTGTATGGCCAGGACTTTATGCCCTTCAATGTTCGTCTCAAAAAAACCATCGTGTATCTCGCCTAAATCCTTTATTTTCTGCCGCCATATTTTTTTTTCACCGTCATTGTTCCCGAAAACTATTATTAGTTTTGACTTTAGTTTTTCGAGCTCCGTTAGGCAAATCGGAGATATAATATCCCCTGCATGAAACACCAAAGATACATCATGTTTATTAAAATAATCAACCGCTTTCCTTATGAGCGGCATATTTTCATGAGTATCAGCTATCACACCTATAATCATATTTTAATTCATTAATCAATAGATTGTATTTCTTTAATTTCAGGGACTTCCTGCTTAAGTATTTTAAAAACTCCCTGTTGTAAAGTCATTTTTGACATAGGGCAACAACCGCAAGCACCTTTTAGCCTTACTTTAACTATACCATTTTTGGTTACTTCCACTAACTCTACATCACCGCCGTCTGCCTGCAAGTGAGGCCTGACTTTCTCTAACGCTTTTTCCACTTTTTCTTTCATTGTATTCTCCTAATGGCTAACTGCTTGCCCACAATACTTCCTCGACTTTGCTTAATAAACTGTTGATTTCAAACGGCTTACTTACGAAATGCCTGACCTGTTTAAATTCATCGAACAGTGCTTTTGCAGCAGGAAGTGCCGTAAGTATTATTATTGGTATATTTTTAGTTTCTTCCTGTTGAGCAAACTGCAACTGAATAGAATAACCATCTATTCCGGGTAACAATATATCCAGAATAATTAGATCTGGTTTTTCGTTCACAGCTATATCAAACAATGAATTGCCCTGGGCCATAGCTGAAACATTATAACCTTTTGATTTTAAGGCTATCGTTAAAAGGTCACTTACCTCTTTTTCATCATCAACTATCAAAATTTTTTTTGCCATCACCTTTTCTCCAATACAACCTTGATTTCTTCAGGAATCTTTACAGGCCGCAGATCTTTATTTACAAAAGGGTGTTTTGTGCTGCCTTTTACAAGGGCCTTTTCACCGGCTGTGACCTCGTAATTAAAAATTATACTGGCAAAACTAATTTCGCTGAGTATAGTCCTTACAGTTATAAGATCATCGTATCTTGCGGGTGACACATATTTGCAATGGGCCTCTATCACAGGCAGATATATTCCCTTACTTTCAAGATCCTTGTAACTTAGCCCTCTTTCCCTTAACCATTCTGTCCTGCCGCGTTCAAAATAAACCAGATAATTTGCATAATAAACCATCCCCATTTGGTCTGTATCAGCATATGGAACACGGATATTTATCTCATTCACCCAGCCCACCTTAACATCTTGTAGTATCATTATAAAAACCCTTGCTAAGCACTGTCTAATACCCGGCAAATCTTAAAATCAAGATGGGCTGGGTTCATTTTTTATTTGCTACTATAAAACTTTTTCATGTCATCTAAGCTGATAGGTTTATAATCTCCGGCATGGCCTGCTGTCCCAAAATCTTTCATTTTTGATTCTATTAAAACAGCAAGCGTGTCGCGGGCAGGGCCAAGATAATCCCGCGGGTCAAATTTCTCCGGGGTTTCTGCGAACACTCTCCTTATCTCCGCGGTTATAGCAAGCCTTCCGTCGGTATCTACGTTTATTTTGCTTACCCCTATTTTGATAGCCCTTTGCAGATGTTCCATGGAAACTCCAGTTGCTCCAGGCATCTTACCTCCGTATTTATTGACCCGGTCTATCAATTCCTGCGGTACTGAAGACGCACCGTGAAGAACGATCGGGATATCGATAAGCTTGCGGACTTTCTCAAGCACGTCGAAGGCAAGATTCTTGGAACCTTTGAATTTGTAAGCGCCGTGAGAGGTACCTATCGCAATAGCAAGGGCATCAAGCTTTGTTTCGTCTACAAATTCCTTCGCTTCATCGGGGTCAGTAACATGTATCGAGCCTGAACCGACACCGTCTTCAATACCTCCGAGACGGCCTATCTCCCCTTCAACGGTCACGCCGAATTTATGGGCATATTCGACTACTGATTTAGTAACGTCAACATTATATTTATAATCTGAAGGTGTCTTTCCGTCTTCTTTTAGGGATCCATCTATCATTACGGACGTAAAACCAAGACTGATCGCTTTTTTCGCCGTTTCAAGCGAATTGCCATGGTCAAGGTGCATTGCGATCGGGATATCCGGGTTTTCTTCCTCTGCCGCAAGCATCAAGTGTTTAAGGTAAGTAAAATTACTGTATTTTAAAGCACCCCTGCTTGCCTGGATAATAACAGGTGATTTCGTAACTTGAGCTGCCGCCATGATCGCCTGTATCTGTTCCATATTGTTCACATTGTAAGCACCAACACCATAGCCTTTTTTTCTTGCTTCATCCAGGATCTGCTTCATCGGAACTAATGCCATTTTTTCTTCCTCCTATTTTTCGCTGATCAGCCATTTATTTAGATATAAGACTGAAGTTTAAGCTTAACGTTCACCAATCTGTCTCAAATGTCAGTTGGCATCTTTTTGCCGGGGCTTATTTTCCTTTTTACCTTTTTACCTTCAGATGTTTTGTCCGAAGCAACTAAGGATTTACTCCCTTCCTCAAAAATACCGAGCGCCCTGAATTTATTGTAACGGTCTTCAGAAAGTTCATCGGGCAAAAGTTTTTTGAGCTCATCCAAATATTTTATGAGAGCTTTTTTCACGTTGTTTGATGTCACTACCGGGTCTTTATGAGCTCCGCCGACAGGTTCCTGGATTATCTCATCAACAACACCGAGCTTGAACAGGTCAGTCGCCGTAATTTTTAATGCCTCAGCCGCATCAGGAGCTTTCGCTGCATCATGAAAGAGTATGGCAGCACATCCTTCCGGCGATATTACCGAATAGTATGCATTTTCAAGCATCAGGATCTTGTTTGCCACACCTATTCCAAGAGCTCCCCCTGAACCGCCTTCTCCGATTATCACGCTTATAACCGGAACAGCTAAAGCGGACATCTCCCTTAAATTCCTTGCTATCGCTTCAGATTGCCCTCTTTCTTCAGCCCCTATGCCAGGATAAGCTCCCGGTGTATCTATAAATGTAATAATCGGACGGTTAAACTTTTCTGCAAATTTCATGACTTTAAGAGCTTTGCGGTATCCTTCGGGGTGGACCATGGCAAAATTCCTTTCCATATTCTCCTGCAGGTTCCTTCCCTTTTGCTGGCCGATAACAGCCACCGGCTGTCCATCTAATAAAGCTAGCCCGCATATTATAGCTTTGTCATCTGAGAAATTCCTGTCCCCGTGCAACTCTATGAAATCAGTAAAAATAGCATTAATGTAATCAAGGGTGTACGGCCTTTTTGTATGGCGCGCTAGCTGGACCCTTTGCCAAGGAGTCAAAGAACTATAGACTTTGGTCTTTAGTTCTTCACATTCCTTTTCAAGAAATTTTATTTCTTCGGAAGACTCTCCTGCAGTTCTCAGGCTCTCTAATTTATTTTCTATTTCAATTATAGGTTTTTCAAATTCCAATACCGAGATATCGTCTGCCATGGTTTCACCTTATTTACAAGTCCCTTCGGGAACTTGTCGATTATACAGATTTTAAAAAAAGATTACAGTGATTACAGAAGCGGCTTACTTTTAATCTGTGTAATCTTAGTTAATAATCATTATAATCAAGTATAGGGTTTTTAATTTCCTATACTAGAATTTACTTACATAATTAATGCGGATAATACGTTCGTTTGCAATTTGAGAACTTGCATTACTAATATCAGTATTACTTCCTAAATATCTTCCGGCCAGGTCTACGCTTAAATCCTTATTTATAAAGAACCTGGACCCTATATTTAACCTGTTTAGAGTTATATCGTTCTGGATATTATCATATTCTGCCAAAAAATTAAATTTATCTTCTAAATTTATTAGGATATTCGCAAAACCTGTAATCGTGTTATTTTTGAAATCTGCTATATTGCCGCCCAATGTTAAACTAAAACCCGGAAACAATATCTCTCTTCCTATTGCAGCAAAAATTCCTTTTTCTTTTTGGGTAAATTCTGCTTTATCTCTGTCGTAAAAATAGCCCTGGCCGTCATACCCGAGCACAAAGGCCGGAAGCACTAGGCCTCCTTCAAACGGCCTTATTTTCATATATAAAGCCGGAGGACTGACCGAGATTTTATCGGATGCCACTACATTGTCTGAACCTATAACCTTTTGCGCTTCCCAGCCCAAGCCCAGGTTAACCATTCTAAAAACACCGAAGTCAAGGCGCGTGATTATTCCTCCGTTTGAAAAAAGCCTGAAATTTAAATCGTAGCCGCCGTAATCAAGCATGCCTGTCGTAGGTGTGTCTATGACGTACGTTGACTCGGCAAAAGAAGATACCCTTAGATTTAATAATAATAATACCAAAAGTAATAAAAATTTGTAGATTAATTTCATACCTTTCTATACCTTCCTTCTTGCAAACTCAAAACACTAAACTCTAAATAAATCCAAAATATAAAACTTAAAACTTCAAGCTTTGAATTTTGGATATTTTGAGTTTGTTTCGTGTTTAGAATTTCGGATTTAGCGTTTTATCAGTTTCTATCGATCGCTCTTTTAGCTATATCTTTCCTATAATGCATACCGTCAAATTTTACTGACTTTACCGCATTATATGCTGTTTTAAGAGCCTGGTTTATATTATCAGCTACACCGGTAATCCCGAGAACTCTGCCGCCAGAAGTAACTACATTGCTTCCTTTTAAAGAAGTGCCTGCATGAAATATAATCACATCCTGCTGTTTTAAAACTTCAGTTAACCCTGAAATCTCAACATCTTTTATGTAATCTCCTGGATAGCCTTTTGATGTCAAAACAACACATACAGCGGATTTATTATACCATTCTATTTTGCATTTGTCTAATTTAGCATTAATTACACAATCTATTATATCCAAAAGGTCTGTTTTAAGAAGGGGCAATACGGCCTGGGTTTCAGGATCCCCAAAACGGCAATTAAATTCAAGTACAAAGGGTTTTTTATTTGAGATCATAAGGCCGATGTATAAAACACCTTTATATTCTATTTTTTCTTTTTCAAGACCATTAATAACAGGTTTAATTACTTTTTCTTCAACCTGAACCCGCATTTCTTTATCAAACAGAGGTGCAGGTGCATAGGCACCCATTCCTCCGGTATTTGGCCCCAGGTCATTATCAAAAATCCTTTTGTGGTCCTGGGACGGAACCATAATGCTGTAGTTCTTTCCGTCCAAGAACACCATTATCGACACTTCTTCTCCTGCTAAAAACTCTTCGACAACAACATTTTCTCCGGCTGTCCCGAAAACTTTTTTTTCAAGGATACTTTCTAACGATTCTCTTGCCTCTTCTGCGTTATTACAGATTATCACGCCTTTACCCGCTGCCAGGCCGTTGGCTTTGACTACTAAAGGCATACTTTGTTCTAATGTACTAAGGTAACTTAGGGCATCCTTTATTTCACTGAACACCTCATATTTTGCAGTAGGTATCCCGTATTTTTTCATAAAATTTTTAGCAAAAACTTTACTTGCTTCAAGCATTGCAGCTTTTTTGTTAGGCCCAAAAACATTTAAGCCTTCGGAAGTGAAATAATCAACCAGGCCTTCAGACAGAGGGACTTCCGGACCGACTACCGTATAATCTATATTTTTTTCTTTTACAAACCCGGCAAGGGCCGAAAAGTCATTTATCTTATAATTATAACACTCAGCTATTTGAGAAATCCCTGCATTTCCCGGTACGCAATAAATCTTTTCGACTTTTGGGCTTTGTTTTAATTTCCAGACAAGCACATGCTCACGCCCTCCGGAACCAATAACTAATACATTCATTTTTTTATCCGTTACCTTACGAATTCGACAGCATTCTTAAGAATCTGCAACCCCCACCCGTACTCAGAATCAGTTTCTTTGTTTTTGTCGTTACTCTGAACTATAAACTCCGAACTCTGAACTGATGTCTTATTCGGGTGCTGCCACTTAAAGATGTATCTTTCAGGATGTGGCATAAGCCCTAGTATATTGCCTTTATCGTTAAATATACCTGCAATATTATTTGCAGACCCGTTGGGGTTTAGCGGATATCTTGCTATCTTACCGTTTTTATCCGCATACCTGAACGCTACCTGATTATTATTTTCTATATCTGCCAATACTTTGCTGTCTTTAGCAATGAATTTTCCTTCTCCGTGTGCGACAGGAAGCGGGATTATATCAGGGAGGCCTTTTAACCAAAAATTTTGTATTTTCGCTTTTGCCTTTTGGTTTATTTGAAGGTGAACCCACCTGGATTCAAACTTATCAGAATCATTGCTGCCCAGAGTAACACTCTGGTTAAACCCAAGAGAAGGGTCTTTTTTAAGCTCTTCATCAAGCACGAGTTTCAACTTAGGCAAGATTCCCATCTTTACCAAAACCTGGAACCCGTTACAAATACCTATAATGGGCTTGCCCGATGAAGAAAACTTATAGATTTTCTCGCCCAGCTTATACTTCAATTCGTTTGCAAGTATCCTGCCTGAAGCTATATCGTCGCCGTAGGAAAAACCGCCAGGGATAGCAAGTATCTGGTAATGGTCAAGTTTTACTTCATCATCTATCAATTTATTGATATGTAAAAGTTCAACCCTTGCACTGCAAAGCTCAAATGCAAACTTTGTTTCGATATCACAGTTTGTTCCGGCAGTCCTTAAAACCAGCACTCTAGGTTTGTTCATTTTCATTACCAGCTTAATGTTTTTTGCCACGAATCTCTTAAGGTATTTATTTTTTCTTCTATTAGCGTTTTACCTTTTAAGTCTTTTATTGTCAGAGTTGCTTCTTTGGTTACTTTGCCGGCATGCTTAAAAGGCAAACCTGCCAAAGTTTTTTCAAAGAGTTTCTTGTTCTTCGGGTTTACTTCAACTATAAACCGGCTGTTGGACTCCGAAAAAAGGAGTCCTGTTTCTCCAAGTTTTGTTTCTTCAGGGATATCCGTTAAATCAAACTCTATGCCTCTATTACCGGCTATCGACATCTCGGCTAAGGCTACTCCTATACCGCCTTCCGAGCAATCATGGCACGAACTTACTAAACTTTTATTTATGGCATTTTGTAAAGCTCTCAGCAACCTTTTTGACCTAAGGGCATCAAGCCTCGGAACACTGCCACCTAATAGATTATGGATTTTAAAATAATGAGAACCGCCCATCTCATTTTTGGTTTCACCCAGGACATAGATGAGGCTCCCTTCCTCTTTTAAGTCCATAGTTATAGTCTTTCTTATATCATCTACTATCCCTACGGCAGAGATCAAAAGAGCCGGCGGTATGGAATATAGTTTATCTTTTAAAGCATATTCATTATGCAGGCTGTCCTTGCCGGAAATAAAAGGCGTGCCGTAGATTTTAGCGATATCATAACACGCCTGCGCAGCCCTTACCACCCCTGCAAGCTGCTCAGGACGGTTAGGGTTTCCCCAGCAAAAATTATCTAAAATAGCGATTTTCTCTAGCTGGCCTCCGACACACACTGCATTTCTTATGGCTTCATCGATACTTGAAGCTGCCATCCAATAAGGGTCAATTTTACCGTATTCAGGGTTAAGCCCGTTTGAAATGACTATCCCCCTGTATCTAGATTCGCCTGTAATTGTGTACGGCCATATCACCGATGCATCCCCGGGCCCTGTGTTTTCTATTTTGCCGTGCAGGGGTTTAACTACGGTCTGCCCCTGGACTTCATGGTCGTACTGCCTTATTATCCATTCCTTCGAGCAAATATTGTAACTCGAAAGAAGCTGATTTAAATCCTTGCCTAAGTTTTTAGAACTCTGAACTCTCAACTCTGAACTCTCAACTCTTTTTTCCCATACGGCTTTTCTTTTCTGCCTGGGTACGCCGTTATGCAAGAATTCCATATGAAGTTTAGCTACGACATCCTTTTCATACATTACTGTAAGGATTTTATCATTAGTGAACTCGCCGATGAACGTAGCTTCGACATCTTCCGAAAGAAAAACTTTTTCTATGTCACCCTTATTCTTTTTAGGGACCGAAAGCACCATTCTTTCCTGGGCTTCTGAGATCCAGATTTCCCAGGGTTTTAAACCTTCATATTTTAATGAGACCTTTTCCAAATGGACCAGGGCGCCGCAGTCCTGCCCAAGCTCACCGACTGCACTTGATAACCCGCCCGCGCCGCAGTCCGTAATCGCATGATATAAATTCATGTCGCGTGCTTTTAAGACCGTATCCAGTACTTTTTTTTCTATGATGGGGTTCCCTATCTGAACCGCACTTACGTCTGATTCCTGGTCCAGCTGGACAGACGAAAAAGTCGCTCCGTGTATGCCGTCCCTGCCGGTCTTTCCTCCGACGACTAATATCAAGTCTCCGGGATAGACTTTCTTAAAACATTTATTTTTTGGGATAATGCCCAGGGTGCCGCAGAAAACAAGCGGATTAGAAGTATACCCCTCGTCAAAATATACCGCCCCGTTAATTGTAGGTATCCCCATCCTGTTCCCGTAATCGCGGACGCCTGAAACTACTCCTTTAGCGATCCTTTTGGGATGAAGGACACCCTGCGGAAGGTCTTTCCAGGGAAGGCCGGGCAGGCCGAAACAAAAGACATCAGTATTTGCAAGAGGTTTTGCGCCAAGGCCGACACCTAAAATATCCCTTATTACTCCGCCTATCCCTGTTGCTGCGCCTCCGTACGGCTCAAGCGCTGAAGGATGGTTATGCGTTTCAACTTTAAAAGCAACACCATTGTTTTTGTCAAATTCGATTATACCTGCATTATCCTTAAAAACAGAGATACACCACTTTTTATTGAGTTCTTTAGTCACTTTAAATACTGTTTCTTTAAGCAAGTTGTTATAGACTTTTTTACTAGGCATACAATCTGTCGTTTTGGATTTTTGGTTTGCGGCCTGCTGCCCATGGGCTTTTGTGTGAGGCTTTATCTCTTCGTATTCAACAATTCCGGCCAGGGTCTTATGCTTGCAGTGCTCGCTCCAGGTCTGGGCAAGAGTTTCAAGTTCGACATCCGTGGGATTCCTTCTAAGTTTTTTGAAATACCCCTGTATCGCCTTCATTTCAACAAGCGACAAGGACAAAATATAATCCTTGCTTATTTTAATAAGCTTTTCGTCTGATGAATTCATGATCTCTATGATCTTTACCATTCTATTCCTGCTTTATCGTATTGTATATTTCTGTATTATATTATTGACCAGAAGACGTTCGGTTATTTGTTTCACGGAATTTAAAGATACCGAACCCGTAAAAATATATTTATGCCCTGTTTTAACTTTGAGCTCTTTATCTATACCGAGATCCTTGATCGCCTTTATAATGCTCTCGCTCACAACATCCGTAACACCCGGTTTGAACCACACTTCAACTTCGTGCCCCTGGCTCTTGGTTTGGGAGTTTTTTGCCTGAGCGTTCTTGGATGCAATACTTCTTATACTGCAATTCTGTGTAACAGGGTCGATAAGAAGGTTTTTAGCTATCTTGTTAATTTCGTAAAGTTCAATATTCCCTTCTATATAAAACAGAGGCGAGTATCTTACCTCAGGCTTGTCTTTTATCCCAATATAAGAAATGTCATTCCTTATATTGTGGCCGTGAATATCTTTAAATCCTTTATTTAACATTACTTCAACTTGGTAAATCATTTTTTTAGCCTTCAGGCTTCAGGGATCAGGTTTCAGCATTAAAAATATTATTTCTTTTTGCTGACGCCTGATGCCTGATACCTAATTATATTTCCTTTCCCGTTAATTTTCTATAAGCATCCAAATATTTTTCTTTTGTTCTTTTAACAACATCTTCGGGCAGGGACGGAACAGGCGGCCTTTTAACCCACTGTATCGATTCAAGATAGTCCCTTACATATTGTTTATCAAGGCTGTCTTGAGATTTTCCGACTATATACTTGCTTTTTTCCCAAAAACGGGATGAATCAGGGGTCAATATCTCATCTATCAGGATTATTTTGCCGTCAAGAAGTCCGAATTCATATTTTGTATCGGCAAGGATTATCCCTTTTGTTTCGGCATGCGAATTTGCCCTTGTGTAAATCTTTATAGATAAATCCCTGATACTCTCAGCTAATTGATTCCCAATCCGCTTAGCCATTTCTTCAAAAGAAATATTCTCATCATGTTTCCCGCCTTCTTCCTTGGTAGTGGGCGTAAATATGGGTTGAGGCAGTTTTGATGATTCAAGAAGCCCTTTTTCAATCTTTATTCCGCAGATAGCCTGGTCTTGCTTATATGATTTCCATCCTGATCCTGAAAGATAGCCTCTTACTATGCATTCTATATCAACCCTTTTTGCTTTCTTTACAAGTGCGGACCTATCCCTTAAATACGGATACTTCCTGAGTTCTTTGGGGAAGCTCTCAAAATCGCCTGTGATTATATGGTTAGGCATCATATCTTTTATAAAATCAAACCAGAACATCGACAACTTATGAAGAATCTTTCCTTTATCAGGTATTATGGTAGGAAGCACAAAGTCAAAAGCAGAGATCCTGTCACTGGCAACTATTAAAAGGTTTTCTCCAAGATTATAGACATCCCGTACTTTTCCTCTATGATAAAGCGGCAGATCGATTTTTTCAGTTTCAACGGTTTTGTTCATAAATTACCTCAAATTGAGCCCCACTTGCATGCACCCGTTACTAAAACTCTTGCCACCTTCGGTGGGGCGAAATCCCGCTTCATCCACGAGTATACCCGTAGTTTTCAAAGCGGCGGGACAAACTTATTTATACATATATAAAAATATTTTGGCAAGGATTCCGCTCATAAGCGCAACTACGGGCAGGGTAAAAATCCAGGCATAAATTATTTTGAGCCCTGTTCCCCATTTTACTGCTTTCATTCTTTTTTCTACCCCAACTCCGACTATACTCCCCGTTATGGTATGAGTAGTGCTTACAGGCACTCCTAAGGACGATGCAGCTTCAAGGACTATTGAAGCTGAGAGCTCTGCTGAAGCGCCCTCTATGGGCCTTAGATGAGCAAGCTTACAGCCGAGTGTTTTTATTACCTTTCTTCCCCCTATAGCCGTACCCATAGCCATAGAAAATGCGCAGGCAAGCATTACCCAAATCGGAACATGAACATTTTTAAATTCCACTGCTCCGAAATACCCGCCGGTAAACAACAACAGAGTAATTACTCCCATAACTTTCTGAGCATCGTTCTGCCCGTGCATCAGTGACATTGTTGAAGAAGTAATTATCTGGACAAAAGCAAAAATCTTTTTAACTCTAATGGGTTTTAATCTCTGAGCTATGGTATAGCTCAGTTTAAGGATAAGCATACCTATAATAACACCAAGGACCGGAGAAAGGACCATAGCAAGAAATATTTTCAAAATGCCTTTTAACACAATTACGTTAAAACCATATACCGAAATCGCAGCACCTATCAAACCGCCTATCAAAGCATGTGAGCCAGAAACAGGAAGTCCTTCCAAAACAGTGTATACTTCCCAGATAATCGCCGCAAGCATAGCCGCAAATATAAGAAAGGCTCCGTGTTCTCCTGTAACGATAGTCGGGTTTACAATCCCACCTCCTATTGTTTTAGCGACCTTTGTGCTCAATAGCGCCCCTGCAAAATTTAAAACAGCAGAAAGAGCGATTGCAGTAGCAGGCCTAAGGATCCTTGTTGATATACATGTTGCAACTGCATTTGCAGTATCATGCCACCCGTTGGCAAAATCAAAAGCAAGAGCCGCAAGAATTACAATCCAGTATAATAACGGTAATTGGTCAAACGGAATATGCATTTATTTATAGACTGCAGACCTCAGACTAGAGACTTCAGCCTTATCCTTTTGGTTTTAGCTGCTGTCTGTGGTCTGTGGTCGGATATCTGAGGTTTCAGCTGTATTTAAATATCAACGATTCTACATCCATCGCTGCCTGGTTACACCGGTCAAGGGCGCGCTCTAATTCTTCGACTATTTCCTTAAATTTTATTACGTATAACGGGTCTTTTCCATCCTTAAAAAGCATTGCAAGTATATCATGGTATAATTTGTCACCTTCTGATTCGTATCCTTTGATATTTTTACAAATTTCTAAAACGCTCCTGTTAAGCTTGGGGCCTGAAATAGCACGTACAGCTTTTGCAGTCTCCTGGCAAGAAAGAAAAAGCTGTTCAGTAAGCTTTATTACTTCAGGCAGCATTTCTGTGACATTGTATAAGGATATCCTTGTTGCCGCAGCATCCATAAAATCTATTATATCATCCAGGTCAGAAGCAAGGACATGTATGTCCTCCCTGTCATAATTTACTATAAATGTGCCTTCAAGCCAGTTCATTGTTTCATGGGTTACATTGTCGCTGTTATGTTCAATTTCTTTTATTTCTTTTGCCCATTGATCTATCCCGGACACATCGAACGCACGGATAAAATCATAGAATTTTTTAGATGTCGCCTCAAGATTATCTGCGTATGCCAGCATGAATTTTTCAAAATTATCTTCCATCCCAAAATACTTTTTTAACATATTAACCTCCTAAACTTCGGACTTCAGGCGTCAGACTTGAGACATCAGACTAAAGACTTCGGATTGGACTTTTGGTTTTAGTCTGTAGTCTGTGGTCTGAAGTCTGCTTTATTCCCATTCAATCGTAGCGGGCGGTTTCTGCGATATATCATAGACCACACGGTTAACACCCCGCACTTCATTTATTATCCTCGATGAAATCCTGCCCAGGACATCATAAGGCAGCTTTGACCAGTCCGCAGTCATCGCATCATCAGATTCTACTACCCGAAGAGCGATTACATTTTCGTAAGTCCTTGAATCTCCCATAACACCTACGGTTTTTATGGGAAGAAGCACCGCGAAAGCCTGCCACAGTTTTTCATAGAGCCCCGAGCGCCTTATCTCTTCTTCAACTACAAGGTCGGCTTTCCTTAGGATATCTGTTCTTTCCCTGGTCACTTCGCCAAGGATACGCACTGCAAAACCCGGCCCGGGGAAAGGGTGCCTGGTTAAAATTTCCTGAGGAATGCCAAGTTCCAGACCGAGTTTTCTTACCTCGTCTTTAAAAAGAAATTTTAAAGGTTCTATCAGTTTCAACTTCATTTTTTCCGGCAAGCCCCCTACATTATGATGAGTTTTTATTGTTGCAGAAGGACCTTTGACAGATATGCTTTCAATAACATCCGGATAAAGCGTACCCTGGACCAGGAACTTTATGTTTTTTAATTTTTTTGCCTGGTCATCAAAAACCGCTATAAATTCATGTCCTATTATTTTTCTTTTCTTCTCAGGGTCTATTACTCCGGATAATTTATTTAAAAACCTTGCGGAAGCATCTCTAATTATCATATTTTTGCCGAATTTTCTGCTGAATATCTTTTTAACTCTTTCTTTTTCTCCGTGGCGCAGGACCCCGTTATCCACGAAGATGCAAGTAAGCTGTTTACCGACAGCTTTATGTACCAGGACCGAAGCTACCGAAGAATCCACTCCTCCCGAAAGAGCGCAAAGGACCTTTTCCCTGCCTACAGCCGCTTTGATCCTTTTTATCTCTTCTTCTATGAACGAATGCATAGTCCAGTCAGGTTTTTCCCTGCAGATATTGTAAACAAAATTTTCTATTATCTTTTTTCCAAAAGGGGTGTGCTTTACCTCAGGGTGGAATTGTACGCCGAATATCTTTTTTTCTTTACTGAAAATCGCTGCATAGGCAGAGTTTTTTGTATGGCCTATATGTTCAAAACCCTTAGGGAGCCTTTTCAATGCATCTCCATGGCTCATCCAAACAGGCATCCTCATATCAAGGTTTGAAAACAGGTCATTTGAGGTATCAAGTGTAAGTTCGCTTAAACCATATTCCCTGTGCTTTGAGCGTTTTACTTTTCCCTTAAAGTGTTCTCCTATAAGCTGCATACCGTAACATATGCCAAGTACAGGCACATTATAATCCCATATCCTGGAATCGGGCCACGGCGCATTCTTATCATATACGCTGGAAGGGCCTCCGGACAATATCAAGCCTGAAATATCGCTAAGGGACGGCAAGCCGGATACAGGTTTATTTCCCGGGTATATCTCGCAATATACCTTTGCTTCCCTGACCCTTCGTGCTATTAGCTGCGTGTATTGAGAACCGAAATCAAGTATTAGTATCATTTTTATATATGACTTTAGTTTTTAGGAATACTTCTATCCTTTAATAAAGTTTTTATTAACCTATTTAGGTGTTGATTTTTTGTGTATTAAGCAGTTATGGAGAAATTATCTGCTCCAACTGCCTTTGGTCCACCAGGGCTGCTCTTGCTCCATAGGACCTATGAGAACAAGGAAAGGCCGTGGACAGGCGGGTTTATAAAAGGCTTTTATTGATTATTTTATATCCTTTAACGAAAACTTTTTTGATTTTCCATCTATAACTTTCTGTCCGAAAACAAATCCCTGTTTTATGGCTTCTGTTTTCCTTGAGAATGTAGTTTTATCGCTAAAAACTCTTTTCCTTACTTTTTCGTTCCTGTGTCTATAAAAACAGACCCTATATCTCCAGAGAAGAGTTTTCTTGTCCTGCTCAGGTATGACCTGTATCTCAAAACCGTTATAGTATAAGAAATGAGGTTCCTCAATGCAGAGTTTCTTTTTTTTCTTCGGAAGCCGTATCATTTTAATTTACCTCCTATCAGTCCGTAGTTATTAGTCATTAGTTCGTAGTTACTACGAACTTCTAACTCCGAACTAAGAACTCTTTACTTGCACATTCCGACTCTTTGGGCTTTCTGGAAAAGCTTGCCTTCATGTTTTATATCAGGAGCTATGATAAGCTCGGCAAGCTGCATTTCTTTTATATTCATTGCTCCGACAGACCCCATACAGGTTTGCAGGGCGCCGACAAGGTTTTGCGTACCATCATCAAGAGATGCCGGCCCGTACAATATTTCTTCAAGAGTGCCTGTTACGCCTACTCTTATTCTTGTGCCTCTGGGAAGGTTCTGATGAGGAGTAGCCATTCCCCAGTGAAAACCTCTTCCCGGAGCCTCTTTTGTCCGCGCAAACGCAGAACCTACCATAACGGCATCCGCACCTGAAGCAAAAGCTTTGCAGATGTCTCCGCCTGTGCTCATTCCGCCGTCAGTTATTATAGATACATATTTCCCTGATTTTTTAAAATACCAATCCCTTGCTGCAGCGCAGTCAACCGTTGCCGTAACCTGGGGAACACCTATGCCAAGCACACCGCGGGAAGTACACGCAGCCCCTGGCCCTACCCCGATAAGCAAAGCAGCACAACCGGTTTCCATAAGCTCAAGCGCGGCATTGTAGTTAACGACGTTCCCTACGATTACAGGAACCTTCATATCCTTGCAGAATTTTTTATAATCAAGAACCTCATATTTTGTTGCTATATGCCTTGCTGTTGCAACCGTGTTTTGTACAACAAATATGTCAACACCCGCTTCCTGAGCTATCGGCCCTGCCATTGGTGCATTCATCGGCACACAAGACACAGCAGCCAATACTCCACTTTTTTTGATTTCTTCAACACGTTTTGCTATAAGGTTTTTCTTTACAGGTTCCTTATAAATATTTTGGACAAGAGCTGTTGCGTCTTCCGGTTGAGCACTTGCTATTTTGTCAAGTATTTCTTCCGGATTGTCGTAACGGGTCTGTATTCCGTCAAGGTTAAGCACTCCTAACCCTCCAAGTTTTCCCATGGCAATGGCAAACTTGACGTTTACTACGCCGTCCATGGCACTGGCAAGAAAAGGTATCTCAAGGGCTATATTGCCGATTCTTGTATGTATATCAACTTCCTCCGGATTTACGGTTAAAGGACCCGGTACTATAGCCACTTCATCAAAACCATATGCACGCCTTGCTTCACGGTCACGGCCTATAAAAAAAGACATTTTACTATTCCTCCAATCACACTCTGTATATTTAGAATACAAAACTTATACAAAATACAGTTATTTTTTCAATTTTTATTGTTTGAGCTTATTTAGGGTTTCGAGCTTAGTATTTAGCATTTAAACAGAAAAAAGTCAAATCTATTGTTTTAATATATATGAATATATATTAAATGACATATATTGTATAAAAATTATCAGCAAAATTCAAAGCTTGGCAACGGTTATTTTATCTTGAGCCTGATACTTGCCCTTCTTGTCAGCATACGATGTCTGACATATTTCATTCGCTTCAAGGAATATAACCTGGGCTATACCTTCGTTTACATAGAGTTTGACCGGAACATTTGAGGTATTTGAAATGCTCATAGTAACATACCCCTCCCATTCAGGTTCAAAAGGAGTGACATTTACTATCACCCCACACCTGGCATAGGTAGATTTGCCAAAACAAATGGTCAATATGTTACGAGGTATCCTGAAATACTCAAGCGAACGCCCAAGTATGTATGAGTTAGGCTCAATTACTATGAAATCATCAGCCTTTACTTCCTTAAAACAGGAAGGTTCAAGCCTTTTCGGGTCAAGCACTCCCTTATGCTGGTATATTTTAAACTCGTTAGCCACCCGCATGTCATACCCATAAGAAGATACCCCGTAAGAAATAACCCCCTTCCTAACCTGAGCCTCTTCAAACGGCTCAATCATCTTATGTTCCCTCGCCATCTTGACTATCCATTTATCAGGTTTTATCATTTAATTTCCTAATCTTCCTTAAATTTTCAACATCAATCAAATCTATTGATCTGCCTGTTTTTTCTTTTGATTTTACTAATTCATTATATCCGATGTAATTAACTTTTTGCCCATAGTAATCAAGGATTTTTCTATTCTGCCAGACTTTACTAAAACTTACCCCTTTAATCGACATTATCAAATCCACTCTTATCGGCTCTTGGCCTATCTGGACAATATTATCCTTTTTTTCAAAATCACTTTCATTTAACTGATTTGCCAATTCTTTAAATCCAAAATCAATTAAAGCTTTAATAACTTTTTTTCCGTTATCTCTATTAGGTTCAACCAAAATATCCATGTCTTTTGTATATCTGGGCCTTCCGTGAATTCCTACAGCGAAAGCACCTACAATACAATATCTTACTCTATTTTTATTTAACAACATTAAGAATTCTTTAAAATCCTTTTCGTATCTCATATTCTTTTTGAAATTTTAAATACCTTTTTCATAGACATTTTATTGGGGTTTAATCCATTAAGAATAAAATATTGCCTTCTACAGAAGAATATATCATCCAATTTTTCCTCAGGCGTCATCTGTGCATCAAGTTTTTCATGAAATCGCCTTGCTTTATCATAGGAATTTGTAATATTAAACCACTTTTTTGCAATCATTTATCTTCTCTCATCTTGACTATCCACTTATCCGGTTTTATCATTGTTTTACAGCATTTTATAATGCAACGTATCTTTTAATTTTTCAATCAAAGTCATTAATCATTCATATTTCTAAATGTTTCACATAGTCAATAGGAAACAAAACGTTATCTTTACAATCCTTCTTGCCAGATTCATCAATACTGTCATGGTCAATTATTCTAACTTTGACATCTTGATTATCAGCTTCCATTTACATATTTGTAAATTTAATTGATTCTTTTTTGTAAAATAGTACGTTAGTGAAGCTACCAAAACCGAACCAAAAATGCTTATGCTAGCAACAATCATTGAATTAAGTGAAATAATTTCATTCATTTTCTATTCAGCACGCAATGTTGGTAAGGCGGCTTGGTTTCGTAGCGAGAAAGCTGGATTTTGAGCGAAACTTAAAAATCTGAGGCGAAGTTTAGTGTGCTAAATTAGCCGAAGATTTTTGATGTTATAGCCAAAATATCGCTTTCGCAGTAGAAACAAGAGCCGTTTTACCAACATTTACTATAACCGCAAGAGTGGCACACAGCACAGCCTTCTCCGAATTCAAGCATCTCGCCGCATTCCGGGCACTGGGGGCAAGAGCCTACCATATCTCGTTTGTTCGGTATTATGGGCGGCTTGTTTTTCAATATCTCGCTAAGGTCTATATTTTCGCCTTGCGCTTCGCCCAACTGCGGATTAGCTTCGTTTTGTGCAACACTTTTCTTTTCATTAAAAAGATCCGGGACCATTTGATCCCTCTGGTAACTCTGCAAAGCCTTTGCTATAGCATCGGCACAGGAAAGTATGGCTCCGCCTTCGGTAAGTGTAGGCGAAGGGCACCTGATGCCTTTAAGTTGATAGACTATCTCTTCCTGGTTTATACCTGAACGAAGTGCCAAAGATATGAGCCTTGATACAGCTTCTGCCTGGGAAGCAGTACAGCCGCCGGATTTTCCAAGCTGGGTAAACACTTCGCAGGCACCGTGTTCGTCCTCGTTTACAGTAACGTACATCTTTCCGCAGCCTGTGTTCATAAGAAGGGTAACGCCTCTTGTCATGCGCGGCCTGTTGCGCGGGCCTCTTGGCTTTCTTTCGTCCGTGCCTATTTCCTGTTTCTTTGCATTGTCAAGGTTAAGCACCTGCGTATCCCTGCTCCTGTCCCTGTAAACAGTTACGCCTTTGCAGCCCAATTTATAGGCTAGGCTGTAGACTCCTGCCACATCTTCCTTCGTGGCATCATGAGGGAAATTAACGGTCTTAGAAACCGCATTATCCGTATATTTCTGGAAAGCTGCCTGGACCCTTATGTGGTCTTCCGGGCTTATATCGTGAGCTGTAGTAAATATCCTTCTTATCTTTTCCGGGATTTCCTTTAATTCTTTTATGCTCCCTTTTTCGGCTATCTTTTTCATCAGTTCGGGCGTATGAAAACCCTGTTCTTTGGCTATAGTTTCAAAATACGGGTTTACTTCGAACATCTCATTGTTATCAAGGACATTGGACCTTTTATACACAATAGCAAAAAGCGGTTCTATGCCCCCGGACGCGCCTGCAATTATGCCAATGGTCCCTGTAGGCGCTATAGTTGTTAAGGTGGCATTTCTTCTGGGTTTGCCATCGCTGAAAACACTTTTTGGGAAATTCGGGAAAGCCCCTCTTTTTTCGGCAAGTCCTTCGGACTCTTCTCTTGCCTTATCATGAATGAATGACATCACTTTTTCTGCCAGCCTTAAAGCCTCGTGAGAATTATAAGGCATTTCAAGCTGGATAAGCGCATCTGCCCAGCCCATAATGCCGAGGCCTATTTTTCTGTTTGATCTCGTCATCTCCGCGATTTTATCAATAGGATAAGCGTTCATATCTATTACGTTATCCAAGAAGTGTACAGAAGTCTTTGTTATCTTTTCTAAGTTTTTCCAATCGATCTTACGGTCTATTACCAGCTTTGCCATATTTATTGAGCCAAGGTTACAAGACTCGTACGGAAGAAGAGGCTGCTCGCCGCAAGGGTTGGTAGATTCTATATCTGCTATGGTGGGGGTAGGGTTTGCTTTGTTCATCCGGTCTATAAAAACTATTCCGGGTTCGCCGTTCTTCCAGGCCTGGTCAACTACCTTTGCAAAAACCTCTTTTGCATCAAGGTAGCCGTCAACTTCTTTGGTCCTGGGATTGGAAAGGGCATATTCCCTTTCTTCTTCAACCGCGTTCATAAACTCTTCGGTAATACCTACCGATATATTAAAGTTATTTAAAGCGGCGTTGTTATTTTTGCAGGTAATAAAATCCATGATATCCGGATGGTCGATGCGCAGTATCCCCATGTTTGCGCCGCGGCGTGTCCCGCCCTGCTTTATCGCTTCGGTTGCAGCATTAAAAACCTGCATAAAAGAAACCGGCCCTGAAGAGATGCCGCTTGTGCTTCTTACAACATCTTTCTTGGGGCGCAGCCTTGAAAAAGAAAACCCTGTGCCTCCGCCTGACTTATGTATCAAGGCGGTATATTTGAGCGCTTCGAATATGGAATCCATCGAGTCTTCTATAGGTAAAACGAAACAAGCCGACAACTGCTGAAGGGACCTGCCGGCATTCATGAGCGTCGGAGAGTTAGGCAAAAAACTCAAGGTTGACATTAACACATAGAATTCCTGCGCTATAAGGTCAACATTTGCGTTCGGGTCATAGATCTTGTCGGCCTGGGCGATGTTTTCAGCAACGCGCCATAAAAGGTCTTCAGGGGTTTCGATAACTTTTCCTTCCAGATCTTTCTGCAGGTAACGTTTTTTCAAAACGGTAAGCGCATTCGGCGACAGATCCGGCTTTACCTTTAGAAACAACTCTTTCAAATTTAAACTGGTAGCCATCCTACCCTCCTAAACAATTTATTAGTAAATTGCTTTTTTAATTATTATCTACAAATGCCTTGTTCTTCTTTTGTTCGTTTTCTTTCTTAAGTTTCTTGAGCTCTGCAAGAAATGTGTCAATATCGCCGAACTGTTTGTACACCGAAGAAAAACGGATGTATGCTATCAAGTCTATGTCGAGCAGCCTCTTGAGCACCTTTTCTCCTATCACCTGGCTTTCGACTTCCATTACATAGTCCTGCAACTCGTATTCTACTTCACTTACGATTTTCTCGATAGTATCGCTTGATATAGGCCTTTTCTCGCACGCCCTCATCACACCGTCAAGAAGTTTCTTGCGGTTAAACGGCTCCCTCCTGTTATCTGACTTTACCACCATAAGCGGTGTAACCTCATGCCTCTCATAAGTGGTAAAACGTTTCTTGCATTCAAGACACTCTCTGCGCCTTCTTATTACAGATGAGCTGTCAAGAGGCCTTGAATCTATTACCTGGTCATTAGCGCTGTTACAGTACGGACATCTCATAAACAACCACCTCCGAATGTTGTCCCGCCATTGCGGGATGTCACATTATCCAAAATAACCTCCGGCTTTCATCCTTCGTAGTACTACGGAGAACGGGCTTGCCGGAAGAGTTCCACTAAAATAGGGTTAGATACACTATATATTGGGCTATTCGGTTTTTAGAGCGTACATCTTGGGCTTAAAAGAAAAACAAAAAAGCCATATTTTTAACTTAACAATACAACATATCTGGCTTTGGGTATTATACTATACTATAAATTGTATGTCAACACTTTTAAAATATTTTTTGTTTGGATAAAAACAGGCCAATTACCGTCAATGAACTTAAATGCAAAATGAAAATTGTAAAATGAAAAATTGTTGTATCCCGCTTTGCGGGATTATTTAAATAAGTCCCGCAAGGCGGGACACATTAATTTTGCATTTTTCATTTTGCATTTTGAATTTCCTGTATTTTAGGACCAGATGCTGGTTTTCTCAACGCTTATAGTCTCTTCTCTTTTTCTTCCCAAGGAAATAAGCGATATCTTTGTTCCGACAAGTTCGGCAATTCTTTTTACATATTTTTTTGCATTGGCCGGAAGACCGCTGTACTTTGTAACGCCCCTTACTCTTCCCTTAAATCCGTCCATCTCTTCATACACAGGTATACAGTTTGCCTGGATAGTCCTGGAGGCAGGAAAATGGTTAATTGTCTTGCCTTTATATTTATAGGCAACACATATTTTTATCTTATCCAAATCTTCTAAACAATCAAGTTTTGTTATTACGAGTTTGTCTATACCATTCAACCTTACGCTGTGGCGGACGACGACAGCGTCAAACCACCCGCAGCGCCTCGGCCTTCCGGTCGTTGCGCCGTACTCTTTCCCTTTTTCCCTGAGATAATCGCCAAGTTTATCCTTAAGTTCTGTAGGGAACGGTCCCCCGCCGACCCTTGTTGTATAGGCTTTTACGACTCCAAGAACCGAGCCTATTTTTGTAGGGCCTACACCGGCGCCCGTACAAGCACCGCCGGATATCGGGTTTGACGAAGTGACATAAGGATAAGTGCCGAAATCAAGGTCCAGCAGCGTCCCTTGAGCGCTCTCAAAGAGAATATTTTTATTTTTTTCTATGGCATCTTCCAAAAGAAGCGATGTATTACAAACAAAAGGCCTTAAGAACTTGCTTAAGACAGGATAAACACTTAATATTTCTTGTCTTACTTTATTTACAGATACTATTGTTTTAAGCAACGGCGCTTTTTCTTTTAAATTTTTGTCAAGCAGATCCAGGAAAACCTCTTTCTCAAGATAATCCACTACCCTTATACCGAGCCTTGTAACCTTATCAGCGTAAGCCGGGCCGATCCCGCGTTTGGTCGTACCGATCCTTATTTTACCCTGTTCTCTAAGTTCATCTAAATACTTATGATAAGGCAGTATTACATGCGCCAATTCGCTTATGAATAACCTGCCTTTGATCTTTACTTTTTTAGAGTCAAGAAGCTTGGCTTCGGTATGTAAACCCTGGGGGTCTATCACTACGCCATTCGCAATAAAACATTTTTTATTCGGTAAAAGAACTCCTGATGGGATCAAATGAAGCACAAAGGGCTTGTTTTCAAAGATTATAGTATGCCCTGCATTATTTCCGCCTTGATAGCGTACTATATAATCAGCTTTCTGGGAAAGATAATGCACGACCTTACCTTTACCTTCATCCCCCCATTGGGTTCCTATGACTACTAATGATGACATATAATACCCCTGTTTTTCAGTGACCAGTGAACAGTAACCATTGACCACCAAATACTTACAACAAAAAACTATATGGTTTTGCTTTACGGTTACTGATTACTGGTCCCTGGTCATTGTTCACTGTATATTTGGCGCCCTCAACGAGATTCGAACTCGTGTCGCATCCTTGAAAGGGATGTGTCCTGGACCCCTAGACGATGAGGGCTTTTTCAGTGACCAGTGAACAGTTACCAGTGACCAACAAATGCTTACAACAAAAAACTATATGGTTTTGCTTTACGGTTACTGGTTACTGGTCACTGTTTTTAATTCTTGTAGTTTTGATTATAGAAAACAGTATTTTTGACAATTCTTCTGCATTTTTGTAAAGCTTATCGAAATTTTCGATACTTATAAATCCAGTGTCTTTAAGCAATAATAACCAGTACTTAGTTTCAAGGCATTCTTTATATGCAATCGAGATTTTTGACGAAAACTCAGTTTTTGATATGGCTCCGTTTGCTTCTGCCACGTTTGCCCCAATTGAGGTTCCACATTTTAACAATTGTTTTGAAAGAACAAATTCTTTTTTTTGACTGCTTAAATCTTTGTATATATTAACAATTTCCAAAGCAAATTTATATGCCTTATTATACAAATTATTATCTAACATTTTCTTTGTCGTTTCCAGTCACTGGTTACTGTTCACTGATAACTGTAAAAAGTGAGCCCGGTGCGACTTGAACGCACGACACCTTCCTTAAAAGGGAAGTGCTCTACCAACTGAGCTACGGGCCCATATACTATACTTTTCTTCAATGAACTGTGTTATGCTATTTCTTTTTTACTTAAAGCCGTGAAAGTTTAACATATGAATCTGAGTTTGTCAACCCAGAAAGAAAATTTTAGTTTACCCCGTCTACAAAGTCGGCGATTCTGCCACTAAGACGAGTAATATCTTAAAAAATGCTTAAGTCGTACCTTTAAGTCCCTTGCATCTGTTAGTTCAGATAGCAATTCATTTGTCAATACTTGTTGTGTTTTCAATTAGTTTTATCACAAGAATTATTAATAATTTTCAAAAGTCTGCATAAAAAAATCGATATATTTTGGGCTTAATTTCTAGACAGAAGTCGGAGCCAGGGTTTCAGAAGTAAACATTACTTGACTACAAATATAATATCTGCTAAGGAATTGTATATTTGAGGTTTTTCTTTATAGTTGAATTTAATTTCGAGGCTTGAAGGAGTCTTTTTCTGAAAAGTATCAAGAAAATTATTAATAGTTGGGGTTAGTAAATTAAGATTTCTTTTTAGTTTCCAAGAACTTGAAAAGTCATCAGTGTCAATTAGAACCAGAAACAATCTATTTTCAGAACCAAATCGCATTTCACCTTGATTTTCATATAGCCATTGCGCAAGCATTTTTGGATTAGCTTGAGCTTCTTTGACAATCTGCATATTACTTTGTTTTATTTCAGAAAGAACTTTCGAAGATGATTTATCACCTTTGTCTTTAAGTTTTTCAGATATTTCATAGTATATATCTGAAGCACTTCCAGATTTGTCAAATGACAATTGTAATTCTTTTGCTTTTGACTTCAAATATGTTAATTCAACAGGCAACCCTTTTTCTTTTCTCTTTAATTTCATATATTCCGAAGGGAAATATGTTACTTTTAAGTCAAACGGTATATTGTTTATAAAAAAGTCAACACTTTTTATCTGCCCAACCGTCGGCAATACTGATTTATGAGATTTAAAAATATGTTCAATTAGAATACTCGTCCAATGATTATACCAACTGTTTAGCACATATCCCTGGACAGCGCAGTTAATTTCCTTCTCAAATTTTGACATTAGAAGATCATAGGACGATATTGCTTTTACATAATGCGTAACCAAGTATTTATCAAGCGAGTTTTGATAATCACCACCCCATTCAAAAACCTTCAATTTATATAATTCTGATACAAGCTTTTCTCTTTTAAGACTCTTCAGCAGAGATATGTTCTTCTCGCGCATATAATTATCAAGCATTCTATGCGATTTTTGTATATCATGAGATAAAATATTAAAGAGTTCCTTAAATTGTTCTTTAAGTGCGGTTGAAGATAAAGTAATTGAGTATTTTGAAACAAACTCTGATATAAGTTCTTTTCTAACAACCGATTTTGTTTTTAGCCATAATTGCCCGGCTGAATCATTGTTAAACAGGTCTAATGTCTCGCTGTCATATCTTGTTTTCCAAAATGAAAAATCACTTTTCATATATTACTCCAAATTTAGCTTAAAGCTACATCTTTAATTTTAGGTATCGTTAAAATCCACCCTGGTATTTTATCTAATTCATGATTTTCCAATATTTTAGAATCTTTATGCTTCATCATAAGGACATAATCAGTTTTCATCCCACCCTTCCTGTTATCCTGAATAACAGAATTGGCCGAGTATTCCATGGGAAATGCACCAGCAAATACGAGATCGCTTGTACCTGCAAGAATTTCCATAAACTCCCAACTCTTCTTATCTCTTGCGTTGTAATATAATAAAAATAATCCGTCGACCTTCAATATTCTACTTGATTCTTTTATTAGCGCTTTCATATCTTCAACATAATGTGATTTATTTTTATTACGTTCTTTTGCATTCGACACTATAATTTCTTTTTCAAAAACAACTTTTTTGTTTAATATCGAATTCCACATTTCACTAAGTTCTAAATAAGGTATTCTATCACTGTGAGGGGGATCGGTGCAAATAAGCTTAATGGATTTATCTGGTAATAATCGCATCGTGTCCAAGCAATTGCTATTAATAATTGATGCGCCAATATCAGCATTTAAAAGCTTTGTAATAGAGCTAAAGACTGGATAAGTCTCTATATTCGTTTCAATCAATGCTTTGTATAATTTATTTGCTCGACTTTCAAAACAATTCCATACATTGATTTCGAAATGAAGCTTCGGTCTCCAGAACCCGACAACCCAGCTACCAACCTCAATTTTATCTGAATGTTTATTTTTTGTTTTACCCCGTCCTGTTATGGCAAATACCATTGAAGACATTTGACCTGATGATGATGTAAGGGTTAAAAACAAAGCTCTTTGTAGCGAAGTAGGATACTTCTGGATTTCATCAATGATCAAGTCAATATTTCGCAAAGCTCTTTTTGTAAATAAGTCAGTTATTGACATTGTTGATTTAGAATTTATTCTTGAATTCGTAAAAAAAGTAGCATTGCGAATATTCCTGATATTATAATCTGAAAAAGAGGTTATAAGGTTTAAATCATATTGATTTGGTTCAAATTCAACCCTACTTCTCCCTGTTTTAGGCTTTATCCAAACCTTCATCAAATTGTTATTATGCCAAAGATAGTGAGATGCAATTTTCCCGTCTTTAAGAAGATAGGATAAATTTATCTTTTCTTTTACTCTGCTTTCAATTTCTTTAATCGCACTGAGGTATAAGTCTGATTTTGGTAAATCCAAAATAAAATTAGCATGCTCAACGGAAACAGGGTTTAAATCGATTCCAATAAATCTACGATTCCTTGCTAAGCACTCTTTGCTGATTAAACCTGATCCAAGAAATGGATCAAGAACAATGTCAGTTTCATTTGTGTAATTTTGAATAAAATAGACTATGCTTTCTGTTGGTTTTTTTCCCCAATATTTATGAAAGGAGTATAATCCTTTATACGCTTCAGGATTACTTATATCATCAATAGTTTTTATATCCATATTAAAAAGTGTCTGTTGCATAAAACCCTTATATATTTGTCTTATTGTTTTAATACGTCTAATTTAGGGATTAATTTATAACTACCAATAATCTTTTGTATTGTTGTCTTTAGTTTTACGTTACAATTATACAACTTCCGAATGAGGTTAGCAACTGATTAAAATTAGCTGGTGGCAAAAGCACATGGATTGCATAATGACATTTCTCAGGTAATGCAATTATATTCACTAATTTCTGATTCTTCTATATCAAATTATTTACGCTTTACAAGAAACTAATTTTAAAGAGCGGATGCTTCTTTTAATTTACCGTACATAAAACTAGACCTAGGAGTTATAGACCTATAGTTATAAGTCCTTAAATCCAGGATATCCTGATCATACATGCCGATAGATATGCATCTTTTATATGATTCTATGGCCTGCTGCTTCTTTTTAAAGCTCAAAGATACGTCCCCGAACAAAACCTGAGCTTCCATGTACCACATCAACACCATCTCGGAAAAAAAATCTTTATATGCGCCGCTCTTTTTAATATTCCTGTAAGAATAAAACAGCCACGGCCTTTCATATTCATTGTAATCATAAATATTTTTTAAAGGGCTGCATTTATAACTTAAACCGACAGGGTAGCTTTTAAATAAACCTGAAAAATATAAACGGCATGACGGGTCTGCATATATTGAGGTTTCTGTGTTTTTAGAGTTTTCCAGTATTTCCATAAATTTATCCGGCACAATCACGAAGGTAAGGTCACTGCGTTTTTTCCTTACAAATTTCATATACCTGCCGATAGAATCAAGGTGCTGGCCTGCAAAGAGTATCGAACCTGGTTTGATAGTCCTGAAGAAATTCAGGCAGTAATCATCGCATAAGAAGTTATTCCTTTTATTGACCGGGCCGATATGAGCGGACAGCGGAGACAAACTTAAAATAAAAACTAAAATATAAAAAAACAGCTTCTTTGTTTTGTCAAGAACCAGTGCATTTGCCACAAAACCCAAAGCACTGCCTATCACGATAGCAAACAAACTCTCGAAAACCGGCAGGTAGCGCTCATTCATGGCTTCTTTAAACGGGTCATCAAGGCCGAAAGCGGAAAAAACAAGCCATACCGGGCCTGAAAAAATCATCAGAAACAGGATAAGATAAAATATATTTTTGTCGTTTTTCCACAACGCAAAAAAACCTAAGGTTCCGATCATTGCCCAAATCAAGGAAAAATGATCGGACAAGGCAAAGAAAAACCATTTTGCCTTAAGTAACACTTCTTGTTTTGTGATAGAGGCCTTTGCAAGGTTAGACATCCTAAACCCGGACATTTCTTTTCTTGTCAGAAAATTATAAAGGTTTTCAATATTAGAAGTATTTCCTGTATTTATCAAAGGGCTCATGGACGACCTTACAGGAAGATAAAAATGTATCGAAAAACCAAGAAAAAAAAGAAGAATAGAAACTGCAAAAAACTTTATTCTATCCTTTCTTATCGAAAAAATAGAAACAAAGAACAGCAACGGTATGAACATAAGCAAAAAATAATGCCCTCCGATGGCAAATCCGACAAGATAATAAGATAAATACAAATACCTTAAGCTCGTGTGCTCTTTTAGATACAATATCAAACTATATAAGCAAAGGGCCGTTAAAAATGTTATCAAAGTGAATGTTTTTGCAAAGGTTGTTATATACCAAAATTCATAAGAGAAAGAAAATATTACTATAGCAGCTATCGAAACAACAATATCTTTGGTAATAGCTATAAGTATCTTAAATAAAACCATTAATGTAAGTACGGCTAAAAGTGAGGAAAGAAGGTTTAATCTATAGGCGCTATTGCCAATAGGAAAAAGCGAAGATATTTTTCCTAAGAGGACGTATAACGGGTTCCCGGGAGAATGTGCTATCCCCAGAGTGTGGCAGACAGCTATATACTCTCCGGAATCTTCAGGCGCGCAGGCAGGGTAAAGGGTATAGGTATAAAAAGCCAGTATTGATATGAGTATGATATATATTAGATTCTGCTTCATTCTTAAGCCGGTTTGGTTTAGGTTAGATGTTTAGAAGTTTTTTTAATTTATATATTTCTTCAAGAGACCGTTTTTGATAAGTCTGGTCATTGGTGTCATAAATATCAAGCCATAATTTTAATGCTTTGGCATATTTCTTATCTTTGGAATAAATACTTGCCAGGATGGCTCTGACCATATTCGGGCAGTTTTTCTGGGTGACAGCTACTTCAAGGCTTTCTGTCATCTTTTGAAAATTGCCTTCATTCCTGTAAATTATAGCGCCAAGATAAAGGTGAAACTGCCAGAATGGTTGATGAGAGTCTCTGGTAATATCCTTGCTGTATAGTTCCATTCTATCAATGCCGTAATTTAAGAGGTCAACGGCTTCGTTCGGCCTTTCCTGGTTCCAGGCAAGGGCCCCTGCACCGTACAGGTAGGCATAATCAAAGAATGGATCCAAAAATATCACTCTCCTGCAGTAGGAATACAGTTCGGGAAAAGTGTTTACCTTGTCTATTACTACCAGCTTTTTCGTTTCATTAAACTCTTGGGCTTCTTCTTCCCCTTCGCTATGGACTTTGCCGGCTGCAGCTTTGAGATTCCCGTGATGTTCCTCTCCGGCCTCACTTTTAAGCCCTAAAAGATATTTTAAATAATCCCAGGACAATTTATATTTGGTTTCTTCATCAACTTTTACTTTTGGTTCGCCGTAATATACAAGAAGCTGGATCCAGGCAATGTCAGCTGCAAGCCTGCGAAAACCTCCTATAACACCTGTCAGGTCAAGTACAACAAACTGCTCTATCGGAGATATCCTTGCCTGAGGAAACGGATATGAAAAAGTTTTTGTGAGCATAAAAACGCTTAGACAACCGCAAATAAATATGCTTATTAATGTTAAATGTACACTGCGATAACTTTGCATGGAACCCCTAAAGCAGTCCCGCACTGCGGGACTTTTAGTGACACTGTAATCAGATTTTATTAAAATTCCTTATATTTAAGCAGCCACAGTGAAAGTACCAGGCAAAAAGCGCTATATAGGAGGCCGTATATCAAAGAAACCCAGATCCAGTTTCCGGCAATTACCGGTATATTCCAAAAATCTTTAAGGTTAAAATACTGCAGGTTAGGAGTTAAATAATACATAACTTTTGCTAATATCTTTGTATGAATAAAAGTTGCCTTATTTCCCAGAAATTTCAGTTCTTCGCTGAAATGCCCCAGTATCCAGAAAGATACCGTAAAGCTGACGGAAGATATAGCCGAAGTTGAAAGGAGAGAAAAAAACAAGGCAAGAGAACCGATGATAGTTATTTTTTCAAAAGAAAGCAGTATGGCAAGAGGGTACCTGAAGCTGAATTCCCAACCCTTAAAATACAGAATTGACAGATGAAATATTGACATTATTACGATTCCACAAAAGACAGCTGTAATAAGCCCAAGATACCGCCCTATAAGATAAATGCTTTTTGAAACAGGCCTTGTAAGTATCAGGTATATGGTCTTTGATTCCATTTCTTCCAGGATGAGGTTCACCGAAGCAAAACATATTGTGATCAAGGCAAAAAATTCAATGGCATTAAGACCGATATCAAGCAGGATCCTTTTAGACTGTTCTCCTCCAAGCACAGATAAAAGGAATGAGGACGCCAGCGTGATTATGCCGAACAAAATAATAACATAAAATATTTTGTTCCTTATGTTTTCTATCAAAGTGTAATAGGCAATAGCGGTTATTTTTTTAAACATGACATTTCACTAATTACATTATTGAGTTAATTTTGCTAAAATATCGTCATTGCGAGCGTTAGCGAAGCAATCTATACTTACACTTGATAAAATAATAAGATTGCCACGTCTCTTTACTCCTCGCAATGACCGACAATTCTGATAAAGTTTAATTTAACAGTATACTAAAAATTTATCCTTCCTACTTCAGATGAACCTGAGACACATGACACGAATATTTTTTCAAGTTCTCCTTCTTTGCCTGACCATTCGTCCTGGTTGACTATCCTGACTAAGTTCCCTTTCACCAGTATCCCTACCCTGTCGCATACTTTCTCTACCTCGGAAATAAGGTGCGAGGACAAGAAAATGGTTTTACCTTTTGACTTTAGTTTTATTATAAGGCTGCGCATTTCTGCCACAGCCAGCGGGTCAAGCCCGCTTACAGGTTCATCATATATTAAAATCTTGGGGTCATGAAGCAGGCTTTGAGCTATGCCTATTCTCTGTACCATTCCTTTTGAAAACTCCGAAAGCCTTCTATCCTGCCATTCTTTTAATCCCACAACTTCAAGCATCTCCTTTACTTTCATTTCTATATCAGCAATGCCAGAAAGGTTCCCGTAAAACCTCAGAATTTCCGCTGCTGTAAGGTATTTATAGAAGTACGGAACTTCGGGCATATACCCTATATCTTTCAAAACATCCTGGTCCGGAGTATTCTTGCCGAAAATAGCTATACTCCCTGCCGTGGGATAAAGAAGGCCCAGGATAAGTTTTATGGTAGTGGTCTTTCCTGAACCATTTAAGCCCAATAAACCAAAAATCTCACCTTGGTTTATTTCAAAAGACATATCTTTTACTCCGACAGTCTCGTGAACCTTGGTGAGAGTTTTTCGTTTATATATTTTCGTTAAATTATCTGCCCGGATTGCATGCATTTTAATACCGGAACTGTTCTTTAGCAAGTTCAAAGCTCTAAATGCTTTACTTTTGTTACTCCTGAAAAATCACCGATCTGTTTTATCAGGTCATCAGAGACACTGGCATCAACGTTCACAATAGTTAATGCCTCGCCGCCTACCTCTGTCCTTCCTACCTGCATCTGGGCTATATTAACCTTATTCTTTCCAAGGAAAGTGCCTATCTGCCCTATCACTCCGGGCCTGTCTATGTTAGAGACAAGAAGTATACTCCCGGATGGAATAAGGTCTACGTTCATATTTTTTATTTTTACAAACCTGGGGTTCTTATGGCTGAACAATGTACCAGAAACAATAAATTCATCCTTATCCGTCTTTACCTTTGCGGTAATAAGAGACGTGTAGTCTTCCACTTCCTGTGTTTTTATCTCTTTGATCTTGATCCCGCGTTCTTTTGCAAGAAGAGGGGCATTTACAAAATTGACAGCCACATCATCAAGCATATTTTTTAACAACCCTTTTAAATATGCCACAAGAATAGGGTTTGTATTGAATTTGGTTATTTCGCCTGCATACTCGATCTCAATCTCAAGAAGCCCGCCTTCCATTACCTGGCTTTGGAATGACCCTATCTTTTCAGCCAAAGAAATATAAGGTTCTATTTTTTTGTACGTTTCAGAATCAATGGCCGGTACATTTACTGCATTCCTAATAGCTCCTTTTGTAAAATAATCAATCAAAACCTCGCTCATTTCCTGTGCGATCTTTACCTGGGCCTCTTCGGTTGATGCAGCAAGGTGCGGGGTAACAACAGTGCCTTCGGTTTCGATTATTGACCAGTCAACAGGCGGCTCTTTTGCAAAAACATCTATAGCAGCACCTTTTACGTACCCTTCTTTAATGGCATCTGAAAGGGCTTTTTCATCAATTATCGGGCCCCTGGCGCAGTTAATTATTCTGACCCCTTTTTTCATCTTTTTTATTGTATCCTTATTTATCATCCCTTTTGTGGTTTCATTTAGCGGCGAATGGATCGAGATATAATCAGCTCCGGCATAAACTTCATCAAGGGACATAAGTTCTATCCCGAGGCTTTTTGCAAAATCAGAGTTGATGAACGGATCAAAAGCTATTATCTTCATTCCAAAAGCTATCATTCTCTGGGCCACTTCCCTGCCTATCCTTCCAAGGCCAATGAGCCCTAAAGTTTTTCCCTGGAGTTCAGTACCGTTGAATTTCGAACGGTTCCACTCTTTGTTTTTCAGTGACCCGTAAGCCTGCGGTATGTTGCGCGCAAGAGCAAGCATAAGCCCGATAGTATGTTCTGCCGCAGAGATAGTATTTCCTCCTGGTGCGTTGGTCACGATTATGCCTTTTTTTGTCGCACTTAAAAGGTCAATATTATCAACCCCCGTGCCGGCTCTTCCTATAAATTTAAGTTTTTTCCCTGCTTCCACTATCTCTTGAGTAACCTTCACTTCCGAGCGGATCATAAGCCCGTCATAATCCTCAATAAGTTTCTTGAACTCTTCAGGGGTTGGTTTATCATGTATTTCAACCTTAAAATCCTTATGCTGGAGCAATAACTCCAGCCCTTCCGTGCTCTTGTAAGTCAATAATATTTTATACATGATAACTCCTTAATTATCAGCGTTTAGCGGATAGCGTAGAGCGGATAGGAAAGTCAAAATATTGATTCTTATTTTCTATACGCTAAACGCTATACGCTCTACGCTATTTATTAGCCTCTTAACAAGACTTCTTCTGCCGCTGCCACGCCTTTGCCTTTTTCAAGTTTGTGGCCTAATTGAGAAAGGACCATCTCAAGGCATGCAAAACCGACCAGAAGGTCTGCTTTGCCTATATAGCCCATATGTGCGAACCTTATGATCTTCCCTTTTAGTTTGCCCTGGCCGCCTGCTATAGAAACACCATATTCTTCCCTTAATTTCTTGACTATCTTGCCGCCGTCTATGCCTTCAGGGACTTTTGCGCTTGTAACGACTTCGCAGGGTTTTTCTCCGAAAAGCTCTAAGTTAAGCGCCTTCATCCCGGCTCTTGCGGCTCTTGCAAGGAGTTCGCATTCTTTCCAAATATTTTCAATGCCTTCCTGCTTGATCAACCTTAAAGATTCTTCAAGAGCAACTATCAAAGTAACTGCCGGAGTAAACGGGGTTTCCTTTGTTTCCAAGGATTTTTTCATTTTCTTAAAATCAAAATAAAACTTAGGCAGTTTTGATTCTTCTATAAGTTTCCAGGCTTTTGGGCTTAGAGAGACAAAAGCAAGCCCCGGGCCTAGCATCAAACCTTTCTGAGAACCAGACACAACGACATCCACGTTCCATTCATCTGTAAGCAGTTTCTGGCCGCCGAGGCCTGATATCGCATCAGCGACAAGTATGGCATTTGTTCTTGAAACTATCTTGCCTATGGCCTCCATATCATTTACAACCCCAGTTGAGGTCTCTGTAAATGTAGTGTAAACGGCTTTTATCTTTGGATTTGCTGTAAGAGCTTTTTCAATCTCTGCCGGCTTAACAATGTTTCCCCATTCAACCTGAATGTTTGTGGATTTTATGCCGTAAACTTCAGCTATCTTTGACCATCTTTCTCCGAAATTACCGCATGATGCGACCAGTATCTCATCTCCCGGGCTCAAGAGGTTGACTATAGAAGCTTCCATTGCGCCTGTTCCTGATGCAGCTATTATAAGGACATCGTTCTTTGTTTGGTATACATATTTAAGCCCTTCAACGACCTTACTGAAAATCTCGCCGAATTCGCCGGTGCGGTGGTGAAGTATAGGCAAGGCTTCTTTTAAAGCTACCTGCGGCGGGATAGGGGTGGGGCCTGGCGTTAATAAATAGTGTTTTTTCATTATCATACCCTCCTGGTTTTATTGTGATTTAATTCACATATTAATCTTATCAAAATATAATCTATTTTGTCAAGCATGTTTCATTATTTCATTTTAACATTTATTTTAGGTCGGTAATATGCTACAACACACTTTGGATTGTCTTTTAATATCTGTCTTTGAAATCACATTATTGTGAATAACTTCACATTTATTTTAAAGTGTGCTTTAAAACTTCATCCATGTGCTTAACAGGGATTAATTTAATTTTTTCTTTAATGTCTTTTGGAATATCATCCAGGTCTTTAACATTGCCTTCCGGGTAAATCACTGTTTTTATGCCATCCCTGTAAGCAGCCAGGACCTTTTCTTTAAGCCCTCCTATGGCCAGGACCCTGCCTCGCAAAGTTACCTCGCCGGTCATGGCAACATCTTTTTTTACCGGTATTCCAGATACCACGGAAGAAAGTGCAGTAGCTATGGCTATGCCCGCGCTTGGCCCGTCTTTTGGGACAGCACCCTCTGGCACATGGATATGAAAATCCATTTCTTTGAATATTTTATCTTTTGCTTTTAATTTTATTGCAGATGCACGCACATAAGAAAGAGCTGCCTGGGCTGATTCTTTCATAACATCTCCCAGTTTGCCGGTAAGGCTAAGCATGCCTTTGCCTTTCATTTTGTTCACTTCTATGGTAAGGGTTTCTCCCCCGACTTCGGTCCAGGCAAGGCCTGTCGCAACACCGACCGCGTTAGGTGCAACCTTTTCTCTTATATACTGCGGTATACCTAAGAATTTGTTGAGGTTATCATCGGTCACTATAATCTGTTTAGCCTTTTCATCCATTGCAAGTTCTTTGGCTATTTTTCTGCAGAGGTTTGCTATTTCCCTTTCCAAATTCCTGACGCCTGCCTCATGGGTGTAATCGGAAATAATTTTTTTCACGGCCTCCGCAGTTATGCTGAGCTCTTTTTCGGACAACCCGTGCTGCGCAAGCTGTTTCGGCACTAGATATTTCTGAGCGATCTGCATTTTTTCTTCACTGGTATAACCCGAAAACCGCAAAACTTCCATCCTGTCTAAAAGAGTAGGAGGTATATTGTAAAGAGTATTTGCCGTTGTTATGAACATTACATTAGACAGGTCAAACTCTACGTCAAGGTAATGATCGACAAAAGAGTAGTTTTGTTCAGGGTCCAAGACTTCCAAAAGAGCGCTTGAAGGGTCACCTCTCCAGTCTGAACCGAGTTTGTCTATTTCATCGAGTATAAAAACGGGATTGTTAGATTTTGCTTTTTTCATGGACTGGATTATCCTGCCGGGCAGGGCACCGATATAGGTCCTTCTATGCCCCCTTATTTCCGCCTCATCGCGTACGCCGCCAAGCGATATCCTTGCAAAGTTCCTTCCCAGGCTCCTGGCTACGGATTTTGCTATGGAAGTTTTTCCCACGCCCGGAGGCCCGATAAAACAAAGTATAGGGCCTTTTATCTTCTTGACCCTGCCCAGGACAGCCAGGTATTCCAGCACTCTTTCTTTGATCTTATCAAGCCCGTAATGGTCTTCATCAAGTATTTTTTTTGCTCTTTTTATATCAAGGGTATCTTTGGTAGTGGCTTCCCAGGGTATGCTTACCAGCCAGTCGATATATGTACGGATGACCGTGGCTTCCGGCGAAAACGGCATCATTTTTTCAAGGCGTTCGATCTCTTTTTCCGCCACTTCCTGGGCTTCTTTCGACATCTTTGCTTCTTTTACCTTAACTTTTAATGTGTCTATGTCCTTGGCATAGTCATCTTTCTGCTTTAATTCTTTCTGAATGGCCTTCATCTGCTCTGTCAGGTAATACTCTTTTTGCGTTTTTTCTATCTGCCCTCTGACCCTGTTCTGTATGCGGCGTTCGATATTCAATATCTCTATCTCGGCATTCAATATTTCAACGAGCTGTTCAAGCCTGGCATTAGGGTTTGACAATTCCAGGACCTGCTGTTTTTTAGGGATCTGTATCATAAGATGCGAGGCTATAGTGTCGGCTAAACGGCCCGCATCAGCAATACTTGCTGTCGCAACCGCTATCTCCATGGGAAGGCGTGAATTTAATTTTACATACTGTTCAAAGAGTGCCACTGACCTGCGCATGAGGGCAGTAAGCTCCGGAGAGCTTATAACGTTATCCGATAAGACCGTGATATCTACTTCAATGTAATTCTTTTCATTGAGCCGGAAATTTGACCAGCTTGCCCGGTACATGCCTTCCACTAAGACCTTTAAAGTGCCGTCCGGCATTTTAAGCATCTGTATAACTTCGGCCACAGTCCCGGTCTGGTATATATCTTCTTTAGTCGGGTCTTCAGTATGAATATTTTTCTGGGTTACAAGAAATATCATTCTTTTTGAAGCCATAGCCTCTTCCAAAGCTTTTATTGACTTATCCCTTCCGACAGCCAGAGGTATGACCATAGCAGGAAAAACGATGATATCTCTTACCGGCAAAAGCGGCAATTTTGAAGGTATCTCGATATTGGTTTCCTTCAGTTTTGAACTTAACGATTTATCTATCTCGCTCATGCTGACTCCTCGATCCGGTAAACCAGCTTAGGTTTTGTTCTTTTTCTTACAACGCTTAAATCTACTACGCATCTTTCCAGGTCTTTCTGTTCAGGAAGCTCATACATCGTATCTAAAAGCAGGCTCTCAAGTATCGCCCGCAGTCCCCTTGCCCCGGAACCTCTTTTTAAGCTTTGAACGGCGATTTCTTTTAACGCATCGTGAGTAAATTCCAGTTGTACACTTTCAAGTGCGAACATTTTTTGATACTGTTTTACCAGAGAATTCTTCGGTTCCGTCAAAATCTCTAGGAGGTTTTGTTCGCTTAGTTCATTTAGTGTGGTCACTATGGGAAGGCGGCCTACAAACTCCGGTATCATCCCGTATTTTATAAGGTCCTCGGGCTGGACATGGCTCATTATTTCGCTCACGGATTGTTCTGCCCTGCTTTTTACATCAGCTTTGAACCCAAGCTGTTTCTCAATTATCCTGGTTTCAATGATCTTTTCAAGGCCTGCGAAAGCCCCGCCGCAAATAAAAAGTATATTCGCCGTATTTACTCTTATATATTCCTGCTGGGGGTGTTTTCTTCCGCCGTGAGGAGGAACATTTGAGTATGTACCTTCGAGTATCTTTAAAAGGGCCTGCTGCACGCCTTCACCCGACACGTCTCTTGTTATAGAAACGTTTTCGCCTTTTTTTGCGATCTTATCGATTTCATCTATATAGATGATCCCTCTTTCTGCCCGCTTAACATCGAATGAAGCGTTCTCAAGCAGCCTTAGAAGGATATTTTCAACATCTTCACCTACATAACCCGCTTCTGTTAAAGTTGTGGCATCTGCCATGGCAAACGGCACATGCAGTATCTTTGCGAGAGTCTGCGCAAGAAGTGTTTTTCCAATGCCTGTTGAGCCTATAAGAAGTATATTTGATTTCTGCAGTTCTACCCCGCCTTCATTTAAAGACATGCTTTCAAGCCTTTTGTAATGGTTGTAAACAGCTACAGACAGCGCTTTCTTGGCATGTTCCTGGCTTATAACGTATTCATCAAGGAATTTCTTTATCTCGCTTGGCTTTAATATGGTTTTTGTGGAACGCCTGTTTTCTTCAGCTTCTATTTTGTCCAGCAGCTCTGAAGAATTTCTTATGCATTCTTCGCATACGTACACTCCCTGCCCTCCTATCAAACGAAGGCCTTGCAGTTTCCCTCTCTGGCAAAAAACGCACGAAAACTCAGAGTTTGTTTTCTTTTGCTCGTTCATTATATTTTCCTTGGTGCTATAACCTCGTCGATTATTCCATAGACCTTGGCTTCTTCGGCGGACATATAAAAATTACGCTCCGTATCTTTCCCAACCCGTTCTTCGGACTGGCCTGTATGTTTTGCCAATATCTCAATAAGTTTTTTCTTTGTTGTGACCAGTTCTTTGGTCTCTATATCAATGTCTGTTACCTGCCCGGAAATCCCTTCTCCGTAAATAAGAGGTTGGTGTATCATAACCCTTGAATGAGGCAGGGCATATCTTTTTCCTTTTGCACCGGCTGCAAGGAGTAAGGCTCCGAAAGACATGGCCATACCCATGCAAATAGTAGTTATCGGGCACCTTATATACTGCATCGTATCATATACAGCAAGCCCGGCCGTTACCATGCCGCCGGGAGAATTTACGTACAAGTTTATATCCTTATCAGGGTTCTCGGCCTCTAAATAAAGGAGTTGTGCGATTATGAGGTTTGCCGAATCCGTAGTAACAGCACCGCCGTACCCGCCTACGAAAATAATCCTGTCTTTCAAGAGCCTTGAATAAATATCATACCCTACTGCCGCGCCCTGGTTCCAGCGCTCAATAATCGTTGGTATAATTCCTGACATAAAATCTCCTTTTTTAGCGTAGAGCGTATAGCGTTTAGCGTATAGGAATGACAAAGTCTCTAAGGTCTTTGTTTTTCTATACGCTCTACGCTATCCGCTGAACGCTATTTTATTACATTTTCCTTGATTTTAGCATTTTCTATTAAAAAATCAAATATTTTTTCTTCTTTTAGACTTGCAGATATCTTTTCTTTATTTTCAGAAAAATATTTCTCTACTTCTTTTTCCCTTCCTTTATTGGATTCCTTCATTGTCTCAAGCCTTTTATTTAATTCTTCCTGGCTGACTTCTATCTTGAATTCTTTTATAACCTCTCTAAAAATATATGAAAGCCTGACATCTTCTTCGGCTTCTTTAAGGTACTTATCTTTATTTTTTTCAAAATTTGTTTTCCAGAGTTCGTCTTTTATGCCCTGCTGCTTATAATACTGAGATAACCTGTTCTTAATGATTTCAAGCTGATCCTCCACAAAACTCTTAGGGACTTCAAAAGCGTTGGATTTAAGCAAGCTTTCTATTATCTGGTCCCTTACGCTTTTCTCCTGCCTGTTTTTTTCTTCCGCCTCTAGGTTTTCTTTGATTCTTTGCTTTAATTCTGCAAGGTTCGTAAAACCAAAATCTTTTGCGAATTCATCATCTAAAGGATGGAGCAATTTTTCCTTTATTTCTTTTACAATCACTTTGAAAACAACATCTTCATTTGCCAGTTTTTTGTTCGGATAGTCTGCCGGGAATTTTACGTTTATAGACCTTTCTTCGCCCTTTTTCGCCCCTGAAAGCCCTTCCTTAAAACCTACGATGATCTGGGGACTTGAAAGGTCTATCATTTGATCCTTGGCCTTTAGCTCAGGGACAGCTACATCTTTTACATAGCCGTCATAATCTACCATAACGAAATGCTTTGCATCTACAGCTTCACTTTTGGATTCACATAATTTGGCATTACGTTCCCGTAAAACATCCAGGCTTTCATTTACTTTTACATCTGTTATCTTATTGATAATCTTGTTTACTTTTATGCCTTTATAGTCTTTTAACTTAAATTCCGGATGTTTTTCAGCTTCCATTTTGAACTTAAACGGTTTGTCAAAATCAAAGGACAGCTCGTGTATCTTAGGATAGTTAACAGGTTCTATGCCCTTTGTTTTAAGCGCTGAAAAAACCGCCTTTTCAGCCAGGTTTTGCACAACCTTTGCCCGCGCGTTTTCAACATAATTTTTCCTTATCATCTCCATCGGCGCTTTACCGGTGCGAAACCCCGGCAGAGAAAGCGTTTTTTGAAGCTCTTGATAAACCTTCTCTGTTTCGCTTGAAACCTCTGCCTGCGGCACTTCTACGTCAAGAATGACCAAACACGGTTTTGTATCAACAACATTTAATTTTAGATCTTTCATTTATTTTTCCTTTTCTAATTTTATAGTGCCCGGAAGGAGACTTGAACTCCTATAGGTTGCCCCATACGGTCCTAAGCCGTACGCGTATGCCAATTCCGCCATCCGGGCAAAGTTCAAGAAAATTATTGGATATCTTAATCTTTTGGGTGCTCACCAACTCGCACCCGCCGCAGCTTCGGCGAAGGCGGGCCAGGTCCGCATTAAACATATGTGCATCGCATAGGATTTGAACCTATAACCTGGCGATTAAGAGTCGTCTGCTCTACCAATTGAGCTAGCGATGCATTTATATCTTCATTATTTATTTTTATAATTTTTAGTGATTATACAAAATAATAATCCACAATTCAAATTTATGTACATAAAAAAAACCGCATTTATTTTCAATGCAGTTTTGTGTTGAAATTTAGAATTATTGATGATGTACAAAAAAGTTGAAACGTTAGGGGATAAGTAACGATCCCGCGGTTACGCGGCGCCTAATAGTTTGGCTATTGATTTCACATCCAGGACAGCGGGTTCTTTTTCCGTCATTTTGGTAAACCTGGCTTCTCCAAAGTACGGGATCAGGT
>JAJAPY010000016.1 GCA_020523885.1 Candidatus Liberimonas magnetica
GGATTTTAAAAAGCCGTTATACTATGCCCGCATAATAGATAATATAAATTGAGTTATGAATAAGGATTTACAGATGAAGTTTAAGTTGGTATCGAAATTCAAACCGAACGGCGACCAGCCGTATGCCATAAAAGAGCTTGTTAAAGGTGTAGGGGAGAACAAAAAAGACCAGGTCCTTCTTGGAGTGACTGGTTCTGGAAAGACGTTCACTATTGCAAACCTTATAGAAAAGGTGCAGAGGCCTACCCTTGTAATGTCGCCGAACAAGATACTTGCTGCACAGCTTTATGCGGAATTCAAGACATTTTTCCCGCATAATGCAGTCGAGTATTTTATATCATACTATGATTATTACCAGCCCGAAGCATACATACCACAGAGCGATACCTACATAGAAAAAGACTCTTCAATAAACGATCATATAGACAGGTTGAGGCTCAAAGCCACATCCTCGCTTCTTGAACGAAGGGACGTTATAATAGTCGCCTCTGTTTCCTGCATTTATAACCTCGGTTCGCCTGACGAGTACAGGGCTTTATGTGTACTTGTGGAAAAAGGCAAGATCAAATCAAGGGAAAAGCTTACTATGGAGCTTGTGGATATACATTACGAAAGAAATGACATAGATTTTTCCCGCGGAAAATTCAGGGTAAGAGGCGAGATTATCGAGATATTCCCTGCATACCTTGAAACAGCTGTAAGGGTAGAGTTTTACGGCGATCATATAGAAAGGATAAGGGAGATAGAGCCTTTAACCGGGAAAGCGATATCGGAAAAAGAGCTCATATATATCTACCCTGCAAAACATTTTGTGACTACGAGGCCGAAACTGGAAGTTGCGTTAAAGAGCATAGAAAAAGAGCTTGTAGAACGCGTCGACTATTTTAAAAAGAACGGGAAACTTATTGAAGCCCAGCGCATAGACCAGCGCACGCACTATGACATGGAAATGATGAACGAGACAGGGTTCTGCCACGGGGTAGAGAACTATTCAACGCACCTTGCAGGCCGCCCGCCTGAATCACGGCCGTCGTGCCTGATAGATTATTTCCGCTTGAGTTCTCCTGACTTTCTGACGGTTATTGATGAATCGCACATAAGCGTACCTCAAATAAGAGGTATGTATGAAGGAGACAGGTCAAGGAAACAAACGCTTGTTGACTTCGGATTCAGGCTGCCTTCGGCCCTCGGTAACAGGCCGCTTAAGTTCCATGAGTTTGAAAACCTAATAAACAACGTTATCTACGTTTCCGCCACCCCCGGGCCGTACGAGCTTGCAAAAACCCAAGGCGAGGTAATAGAGCTTGTGATAAGGCCTACGGGCTTGATAGACCCCGAAGTTGTGATAAGGCCCATAGAAAACCAGGTTGAAGACCTGCGAGTACGGATAGAAGAATGTGCAAAAAAGAAAGAAAGGGTGCTTGTGACTACTCTTACCAAGAAGATGTCCGAAGACCTGACCGATTATTACAAAGAAAAGGGTTTGAGGGTAGAGTACCTTCACTCGGAAATAGACTCCTTAAAAAGAATTGAAATATTAAATGACCTGCGGCTTGGCAAGTTCGATGTATTGATCGGTATAAACCTGTTGAGAGAAGGTTTAGACCTGCCTGAAGTGGCTCTCGTAGCTGTTCTTGATGCGGATAAAGAAGGTTTCCTGCGTTCCGAGACTACGCTGATCCAGGTCTGCGGAAGGGCGGCAAGGAACTTAAACGGGCATGTGGTTCTTTATGCCGACAGGATAACAGGTTCGATTAAACGCGCTCTTAGCGAGATGAGCAGGCGCAGGAAAAAACAAGTTGAGTTCAATTTACAGCATAATATAACTCCAAGATCTATCGTAAAAGCAGTTCACGAGTTCGAGGAGTTTCAGTATAAAACCAAAGAGGAAGGCCTCGCTCATCTTGTTGAAGAGTCCGCTGCCCAGTATGTTACAAAGAATAACCTCGGGAAAATCATGGCGGAACTAGAAAAACAAATGAAAGATGCTGCAGATAATCTTGATTTCGAACTTGCTGCAGCACTGAGGGATAAGCTCTTTGCTTTAAGGGAAATAAATGTAAGGAAGAAAAAAAATACGGAAGAAATAATGAAAATGGCAAAAATGAAAAAAGTCGAGTAATTTATCCCGCAGTCTTGAGAACCCACCCCGAGAATAGGGATAGAGGAAGCGGGATTTCGCCCCGCCAAAAGTGGGAAGGGTTTTGGTACCACGGGCTTGCCTGTGAGGCTCAATATGAGAATAAATAAATACCTGATGGCCTTAGTTGGATTTCTTTGCCTGGGATATGTCGCTCATTTTTGGTACCTGCAGCATGGTCATATTGATTTTATGACTGATTCGAGCATTTCCAGCATCTGTGCATTTTCTTTCGTAAGCATTCTTTCTTCTTTTAACCTGCATATAGATTCATTTCAAACCCTTTATATGCCGCTCCAAACGATGCTAGCATCAAACCTTCTATACTTGACGGGCAGTTACTCATGGCTCACCTTTATTATAAACAGTTTTTACCTTATCATTCTAGTCGCAGCTATTTATTTGATAGGAAAGGAGATCGGTTCTTCTTTGTCAGGATATTGTTCCGCTCTTCTTGTTTTACTGTATCCGTACATGTTTTTTACATACCATGTATATAGCCTTGACCTTCCTTTAACAGCTGTTGTTACATTGACCCTATTCTGTCTTTTAAAATCACAATTTTTTGAAAATCTTTACTGGAGTTTTGCATTTTCCGGGTCACTTATCTGGGGTTTGATGATAAAAGACCCTGCCGGAGCATTTATAGTAGGGCCGTTTATCATTTCATTCATCATTGCGGTCTTAAGCAGCTTAAAATTGCGAAATTTTCGGAGGATCCTAAATTTGATATTGTCCGGTTGTGCAATAATTTTTGTTTTTTACAGGTTTTATTTACAGAATAACTATTTTAGTCAAATAACTCTTCCTGGGATTACTCATGAAGGGGATGCAGGTGACACGGGAGGTTCATTAAATATTACGTGGTTATTAGGGAGCCATTTAACTCCGGTTTTTATCATACTGTTTTTGGCCGGTTTGGCTATAATTCATTACCGCAGAACAGCCTTCAGGTGGCATCTCCTGTTATGGATAATAATACCTTATGCAATGGTTGCATTAATGCCTCATTGGAAATCCGTCAGGCAAGTCCTGCCGTCCTATCCGGCTTTTGCGGTTATTAGTTCATTTGCCGTTGTCTGGGTGATAGAAAAATTAAAAGAGCAACGGGCCCGGATAGTGTTTATGATATTTTTTGTTATGCTGGGTGTTGTACAGATATTTGACCTGACCTATACTAGAAAATTATTATCCGTCCAATTGGGGAGGTTCCGCTATTTCACAGAAGATGGCAATTCCATAATAGACCTTAAACAAAGAAAAATAAATGAAGCAGGCATTATTCTCTCATATAACGTAATTAAATCACTTGGTATGCCTTCGGTTGGTATAATGCGGGGAACCGAGGGGGAGTTGGATTCCTACTTTTTTATCACAAAATATGCTTCCTTAAACGGGATTAAATGCCGGGATCAGGGGTCAGAATTGATACAAGATGATTTAGAGGATCAATTAAAAGATATATCATTGCTCCTTTTCGTTTTCCAGGATTTACCTTCAGAAGGTACTAGTCTAAATAACTTTTTGTCATTTGAGCATATTCTGGAACGATATAATAATAACTTTGCTTCAGGTAATCTTAACCTTACTGATAATAAAAAAATTGCCCTTAAAAAGAAAAAATGGGAGAGTTTTATAGGCAGATTTGAACCTTTGCAGGTATTGTACGTTTATGGGCGCACCTTCTATTTTTACGGGTCAAAAACGCGGCACTGAAGTTTGATGAAAACGGTAAAAATGAAAAAAATCAATAATCCCTATGATTAAAAATAAATACCTGCTAGCTCTTGCCGGATGTATTTGTCTGGGATATGCCGCCCATTTCTGGTTCTTGCAGCATGGGCATGTCGATTTTATAACTGATTGGAGTATTTCCAGCGTCTCTGCATTTAGTTATGTAAGAATTCTTTCTTCTTTTGACCTGCATATAGATAGATTCCCAAGTTTTTATCAGCCGCTGCAAACGATGATCGCATCGAACCTTTTATACTTGACAGGTAGTTACTCGTGGCTTGTTTTTATTTTAAACAGTAGTTATCTTATCTTGCTGATACTTTCGACCTATTTGATCGCTAAAGAAATCGGTTCCTCTTTGTCAGGATATTGTTCCGTACTTCTTGTTTTACTGTATCCGAATATATTTTTTGCATACAATATGTATAATCTGGACCTTCCTTTGGCTGCTGTTGTTACATTGATAATGTGCTGTCTTTTAAAATCGCAATTTTTTGAAAACCCTTACTGGAGTTTTGCATTTTCTGTGTCACTTATATGGGGTTTGCTGATTAAAGACCCTGCCGGAGCGTTTATAATAGGGCCGGTCATTATTGCTGTCATCATCGCAGTTGCAAGGAGCCTTACTTTGCAGAATTTTAGTATAATCTTAAATCTAATGTTTTCCGGTTTTATAATAACTCCTGTTTTTTACAGGTTTTATCTGCAAAATAAATTTGTTACCCGGGTATCTATTCCTGGGATTATGAGTGGAGGGGCTGCAGGCCCGTTAGATACGGCGCAGTTATTTGGGTGCCAGTTAACGCCGGTTTTCCTTGTACTGTTTTTGACAGGCCTGGCTATAATTTATTACCGCAGGACAGCCTTTAGGTGGCAGCTTTTATTGTGGATAATAATACCCCATATGATAGTTTCACTAATGCCCCATTGGAAATCTGTCAGGCAAGTCCTGCCATCCTATCCGGCTTTTGCCGTTATTAGCTCATTTTCCGTTGTCTGGCTGATCGAAAAAATAAAACATCAACGAGGGCGGATAGCTTTTATGATAATTTTTGTTATGCTAGGTATTCTGCAGTTGTTTGACCTGACATATACTAAAAAATTATTATCTATCAAACTGGGAGGATTTCAGTATTTCAGTGTGGATTTCAACTCGATTTTGAAGCCTGAAAAAAGAAAAGAAAACGAACTAAGCATACTTTCCGTATTTAAGGTAATTAAACCACTGGGACTGCATTCGGCCGGTATAATATATGAAAACGATAGGGGGTATAGCGATATTTACCTTTTAATCTCAAAATATATGTCTTTAAACGGGATCAACTGCTGGTTGCATGGGCCGGAGATACTCAATGACAGTTATGAAAATCAATTGCATGATACGTCATTGCTTCTCTTCGCCTTCCCAAGCTTGCCGCCAGTAGCTACTACTGCCAATGAAATCCGGTCATTCGACAATATGGTGAATCGTTATTTTGATAAGAATTTTTCTAGCCGCATTAATGATAATGAGATTGCGGCTAAAAAGAAAAAGTGGGAGAGTTTTATAAAAGGCTTCGAACCTTTGCATCCATTCAAGGTTTACGGACGTGATTTATATATATATGGGTTAAGAAAAACTTAGTCACGGGGTATAAACCCATTAAGCAGTACGAAAATCGATAAAACAATTATGTAAAGCAGGTTCAATTAGAAGGGAATACCAGGCCATCCATCAGGACATTGAAAAGGGATGGTTTTCTATTTTTAACGGGCATAACAGATAGATAAAAAACTTTCCTTTTAATGGCTTGTTAACAAGCGCCTAAATTGATAAAATTATACCATGGAAAGCATTGATGAATTGATAGGTCATGCATTAGAGGAAGACAATGCGCGGAAGGATATTACCGTCCGGTCGCTTGTTTTAAAAAACATAAAAGCGAAAGCTGAAATCCTGTGCAAAGAAAGAGGTATTGTCTGCGGCGTAGAAATCCTTAAGGGTATTTTTAAGAAGCTTGATAAAAATATTGTTATAAAAACTCTTGTAAAAGACGGCAATAAAGTAAAAAAAGGGGAAAGAATAGCAGTTATTTCCGGTTCTGCCTCCGCCCTGCTTTCCGGAGAACGGACAGCGCTTAACTTCATTCAGCATCTTTCCGGCATAGCCACTCTTACTAGAAAGTTCGTAGATAAGATTAAGGGTAAAGGTAGAGGTAAAGGAAAAATCAAAATCTATGATACGAGAAAGACCACGCCGGGTTTAAGAGAGCTTGAGAAATATGCGGTTCGCTGTGGCGGAGGGATAAACCACAGGTTTGACCTCAATGAAATGGCAATGATAAAGGACAACCACCTTAAACTTTTTCCTGATATCAAAGCTGCTGTTAAAAAAATAAGAAAAAAATATCCAAATGACGGGATTGAAGTTGAGTGTTCTAAGCTAAACCAGGTAAAAGAAGCCGCGGTAACAGGTGTAGATGTGATTATGCTTGATAATATGCCTCTTGACGATATGCGAAAAGGGATTTCTATGATAAGAAAATATAATAGAAAGATACAAATTGAGGTTTCAGGCAGAGTAAATTTGACCAATATCAAAAGATTTGGGAAACTTGACATTGACCGCATTTCGGTAGGGGTTATCACGCATTCTGCTCCTTCCTTGGATATCAGTTTGGAAATTTTATGAGTATTCTAGATATTCTCTCTTCAGCCAAATATGTTTCGGGACAAAAAATAGCGAAAGAGCTCGGCCTATCGAGGGCGGCTGTCCATAAACAGGTGCTCAAACTTAAGAACCTTGGGTATGAAATAAAAAGCAAGAAAAATCTGGGCTATTTTCTTGTTTCAAAACCGGGCCTATTAACAGCTGAAGAGATAAAACATTTACTTCCCAGGGATTTTAAATTCTGTAAAACGATCATTTATAGAAACGAGGTGTCTTCAACACAACTTGTGGCAAAGAAGCTTGCGGAACAAGGTATGGATGAGGGAACCCTTGTTATCTGTGAGAAACAGACTAGTGCTTACGGCAGACTTCAAAGGCATTGGTCTGCGCCTGATGGGGGGGTATGGTTCTCGCTTATTTTAAAACCCAGGCTATTGCCTGAAAAGGTTCCGCAGATAACCCTGGCAATGTCAATTTCTATAGCCAGGGTCTTAGAGAACTCTTTAGGTATAAAGCCTTTCATAAAATGGCCCAATGATATTGTGGTCAATGACAAAAAAATATGCGGTATTATAACCGAGATGTCCTCTGAAGTCGGCAATGTCAATTGGGTAGTGGCCGGGGTGGGATTGAATGCTAATAATGTGACACCTAAAAATTTAAAAAATATCGCTGTTTCTCTAAAAGGAATTTTGCAAAAAGAAGTAAATCGTTCGGAGTTATTGGCCGATATCCTGATAAATTATTTAGAAGCATATGAAATTTTATGTGCAAAAGGTTTTTTGTCTCTTAAAGATGAATATAACAAATATGCTTACCTAACCGGAAAGGCCGTAAAAGTAAAAACGCCGAATGCTATAATTTCCGGTATAGCCCTAAAGGTTGACCAGGAAGGTTATTTAATGGTTAAGACGTCAAATGGGGTTTTTAAAGTCCTCTCGGGCGATGCAACAGTATTAAAATGATAAACGGGGGATAAATGGATGCAAAGGATCTATTAAAAATAATAAAAGAACGCAGGAGCGTTAGAAAATACCTGCCCGGCGCTGTGCCGCAGGCAGATATAGAAAAGCTTATCGAAGCTGCCACCTGGGCGCCCAGCGGAGGCAATTTGCAGAACTGGCATTTTGTTATTGTCCGCTCAAAGACTATTAAAGATGAGCTTTTAAAAGCCATAAATATTAAAGTCGAAAAGCTTTCTGAAAAGATAAATTCCCCGAGCGCTAAAAAAGAATATATGGCTTACAGCAATTACTATACTTTCTTTGTTCAGGCGCCGGTAACTATAGCTGTGGTCAAAAAACCCTATGATTCTCTTTCAAGAAGGATACTTGAAAGGTACGGGATAGCGTACGTAAGTTCAGCCGATGTACAGGGGCCTTCTGCAGCGATACAGAATATACTTTTGATGGCTCATGCCCTTGGCTACGCTACATGCTGGATGACCGGGCCCTTGATCGCAAGAAAAGAAATAGAAGAAGTTCTTGGCATAAAAGAACCCGATGAGCTTATGGCATTGATACCTGTGGGAAAACAGGGGCAAAGCCATACGGCACCAAAAAGAAAAAACGTGGTTGAAGTAATAAGTTATAAGTAATAGCGTACAGCCCTTCTTCGTCCCGAAGGGCGGGGCTACGAAAGGATAAGCGGATAAAATAAAAAACCTTAATTACAGTATCTGCAAAGTAATTCTATATGTTTAAAAGGTCTGTGACAGCATTTTTGATAATGGTTTTTCTGATGCCTCCTATTTTTGCGGCAGAGCACAAGGCCCGCAAAACAAATAAATTTATATGGAGACAACAGACGAACGACGTGTTTAAAGTCGGAGAACAGCTTGAATTCAATATAAGATGGAAATTCATAGTTGTCGGATATGCCACCATGTCCGTTAAAAATATAGAAAAAGTCCAGGGAAGAAATTGCTATCATATTGTGACCGAAGCAAGGACAGCCGCTTTCTTTGACAATTTTTTTAAGGTGAGGGATGTCAACGAATCATGGATCGATACAAAGAGTTTTTGTTCCCTTAAATTCCGCCAGCAGTTATCCGAAGGAAAGTATAAAAACAAGGAGACTCTTGTTTTTGACCAGGCAAAGCAGAAATATAGTGTCCTGGAAACAAAGAAAACAGGAGATATCCCGCTCTGGGTACAGGATGTGTTGTCAAGCCTTTATTATCTGAGGTCCCAAAGACTTTCAGAAGGGAATACTTTTAATATTGATGCTAATTCCGGCGGGAAATCCTGGCCCCTGACTGTTAAAGTCCTAAGAAAAGAAAAAGTGAACGTGCCTGCGGGCAGTTTTGAATGTTTTGTCGTTGAGCCGAACATAAGAGAGGGCGCCGGAGTATTCCAGGCCAAGGGAAGCCTCAATGTCTGGCTGACGGATGATAACAAGAAAACACCTGTAAAGATGAGATCTAAAATAGCTATAGGCTCAATCAATGCAGACTTAAAAACAAAAAGAGAGTAGGAATGATAAAGAATTAGACTTTTGTTTTTACTATACGCATTACGCTATCCGCTTGAGTAAAATAAGGAGGCCATCGATGGATGAAAACATAAAATGGCATAATTTGATAGTTTTGAACGAAGTCGCAAAAAAACTTGAAAAAAACAATTTTAAGGTCATTGTTGCAGAAGGTGCGGAAACGGCCAGAAAAAAGGTCTTGGAGATCATTGATGCCAAAGAATCGGTGGGTATAGGCGGATCAATGACTATAGAGGAATTGAATATAATTGAAGAACTGAGAAAGAGAGGGCAAAACATAATTCGGCATACCCCCGGTATGCCTCTTGATGAAAGCCTAGACATAAGAAGGAAAGCTCTGACCAGTGATGTTTATGTGGCGAGCCCGAATGCTATCACCAAGGACGGCACCCTGATGCTTTGTGACGGTGTCGGTAACCGGGTTTCTGCAATGATATTTGGCCCAAAAAAGGTTATTGCGGTAGCGGGTATTAACAAGATAGTCTCTGATGAAAGCGCAGGCTGGTGCAGGATAGATGAAATTGCAGCTCCTTCAAATGCTAAAAGGCTTAATTTAAATAATCCGTGTGTCGCAAAAGGAAAATGTGTTGAATGTGATTTGCCAAGCAGGATATGCAATATAGGCGTGGTTTTATGGAAAAAACCAAAACAAACTGAATATTACGTAGTGCTTGTGAATGAGAATTTAGGCTATTAACTATAAATTCTATACGCTCTTGCCAAAGCTTATTTTTGTTCTTTCTTCATTGACGGACAGTGTTGAAAAATAGTAATTTAGACAGCTCATAGAATCATTCTCAGAATAAGCGATAAAATGTCAAAAAGAGGTTAAATGCTGGAAATTAGCCTGTTTTCTGTTTTGCTCCTAGTTCTTATAATACCGTTGACTTTAAAAAAGGTTGAAGAGAACCTTGAAATATTTTTATTTATAATGGGGATACTTGCCGTTACCTGTGCCCATATCTGGGGCGGCAAACAGGTCTGGTCAAAAGAGCTTATACAAGAATCTTTAATAGAACCTATAATGATCACTATTGCTGTCATAGCGGCCGGTATAATTATAGAATTATTCAGGGACGATATAACTGACAGTATCGTCAGATTTGAACGCAGGATCGGTTCAAAACTGTTTTGTTTTGTTCTGGTAACGGCCTTGGGGCTAATGTCAAGCATTATTACTGCCATTATGGCTTCGATAATCCTTGTCGAAGTAGTGAATTGTTTAAGATTAAATAAAGATTATGAAACGAAGCTTGTCGTATTAGGCTGTTTTTCGATCGGGCTGGGTGCAGCACTCACTCCTATAGGCGAACCCCTGTCAACTATCTGTATCGGAAAGCTTAAAGGCGAACCGTATAACGCTGGTTTTTTTTTCCTTTTAGAGATACTCAGTGTATATATTCTTCCTGGAATTCTGGCCCTGGGTATCTTAGGCGCTATTATAGAACCATCGGTTAAAGGAATTGCAAGAGACACTCTTTCTGAGGATAAAAAAAGCAGCTTTAAAGATGTTTTTGTTTATGCGGGAAAAGTCTACATATTTATAATGGGACTGGTTTATCTTGGCAGAGGATTTAAACCTATTATAGACACATACATAATAAAACTGCCAAGCGCTGCGCTTTACTGGATAAACAGTATTTCAGCGATATTGGACAACGCTACTTTAACAGCTGCTGAAATAAGCCCTTTAATGAGCTTGGCGCAGATAAAATATCTGTTGATGGGTCTTCTGATAGCCGGCGGTATGCTTATACCGGGGAATGTACCTAACATAATCTGTGCCGGAAGGCTTAAAGTCAGTTCCAAACAATGGGCAAAAATCGGAGTCCCTGTCGGCCTTGTCCTGATGATAATTTATTTCATCATTTTTTCGTTAATAGAACACATTTTCATTACTTAAAAGTAATTTAATAGCTTAAAACCGTCACTTATTTCTTACCCCGATTTCCCGCTAATCCTTAGCAAAAAAGCAAAAAAGTAAAAAACTATAGAATAAGTAATCTTGACTAAAAGTATTTATTTAAGTATAATTTTTTAACATTAGGCAGATTAGAGTCTGCCTATTTTTTTTAATTTTATCATGTCAAATTAATAAATAGATTTGAGCAGGATTATCAATAAGAAAATGAAAAAAGCATTCAAATTTTACGGTGGGGTTTACCCTCCTGAAAATAAAATAACTGCCGAAAAATCCATAGAAGTCATGCCTGTTCCTGATAAAGTGGCATTGCCGCTTATCCAGCATACCGGGATAAAATGTAAAGCTCTTGTTTCAAGAGGCGATACAGTGCTTCTGGGGGAGGAGATAGCCGAAGCTCAAGGGCATATTACAGCTCCCGTACATGCTTCTGTTTCAGGGAAAGTCAGTGATATTACGGCTTACCTGCATCCGTACCTGGGTGTACCGGTAGAGGCCATAGTAATAGAATCAGACGGAAAAGATGAAAAGGTAAAACCTAAAAGAGTTTATGACGCTTATTTCCGCTGTGCGCAGAAAGAGCTTATAAGTGCCATAAAGGATGCGGGGATAACAGGGCTTGGAGGTGCGGCATTCCCTACCCATGTAAAGCTTTCTCCTCCAAAAGACTCTGAAATAGATTTCCTCATAATAAACGGCTGCGAATGCGAGCCCTATATTACCTCTGATGACAGGCTTATGCAGGAGCATTCGAAAGAAGTAGTAGAAGGCGCAAAGATAATGATGTATATACTCGGTGCGGTAAAATGCATCATAGCTATAGAAGACAACAAACCGCTTGCCATAGAAATAATAAAAAATATAGTTTTCAACGAGCCGAACATAGACCTGGCTGTGCTTAAGGCTCATTACCCTCAAGGCTCAGAAAAACAGCTTATAAAAGCTCTGACCGGCAGGGTAGTACCTTCTAATAAGCTGCCATTTAATAGCGGTGTTATAGTTAATAATGTGGCTACCGCGTATGCGGTAAGCCGTGCTATAAAGGAAGGGGAAACTTTAACTTCAAGGATAATAACGGTAAGCGGTAAGGGAATCAATAATCCTAAAAACCTGAAAGTGAGGCTCGGTACTCTTTTAAGCGATATTGCCGATTATTGCGGAGGGCTTACTGATGATCTGGCGCAGATAGTGATGGGCGGGCCGATGGTGGGGATCAGCATGCCCTCGCTTAATATTCCGGTTATAAAAGGAACCACCGGTATTTTGTTCTTTTCAAAGAAAGAGGCTATAAAAAGGGAATATTCCGATTGTTTCCGCTGCGGAAGGTGCGTCAGGGTATGCCCCATGGAACTTTTCCCGAACCAGCTGAGCGTTTTTATTGAAAATAATTATATTGAAGAGTCAAAACAGTTCTACCCAATGGAATGCATCGAGTGCGGGTGCTGCAGTTATGTGTGCCCTGCCAACAGGCCTATCGTTCAGCAGATAAGGTTTATAAAATATAAGATTTGCCAGGAGCAAAAAACGGAAAAATAATGGCTAAAAAAACTTTTGATTTTTCAAAACTGATAATTGCGAATTCTCCCCATATGCATGATAGAATAAGCATATCAAAGGTCATGCTTGAAGTTATAATCGCTCTTGTCCCTGCCATAACGGCATCGGTTTATTTTTTCAGGCTTGATGCCGTGACAGTTATTTCTGTGTCGGTAATAACTTGTTTGTCTGCGGAATATCTGTGGCAGAAGCTCTTTAAGCTCAAAGTAAGGATAAATGACCTGAGTGCTGCCGTAACAGGGATACTTTTTGCCCTTACCCTTCCGCCGTCTGTCCCCTGGTGGATGGTCATGATAGGAGCTTTGATATCGATACTCCTTGCCAAGAACGTTTTCGGAGGCCTCGGGCATAACCCTTTTAACCCGGCATTAGTAGGAAGAGCGTTCCTCCAGATTTCCTGGCCGCATGAGATGTCGTCATGGAAGCCGGTCTTTGATGCAGTGACAACAGCTACATCCGTAGAAGGGGTTTCAACAGCAACGCCCCTTGCTATAAATAAGTTTCATCTGCATTACAGTCTCCCATCGTATTTTGATTTTCTTATAGGCAACCATGCAGGGTCTATAGGAGAGACATCAATCGTAGCTCTTGTTATCGGGGGAGCCTTTCTGTTATACAGAAAACATATATTTGCCGTTATACCCTTAACTTACATCACCACTGTTGCACTTGGGGCATTTGTATTTAAACAAGGCCCGCTTTTTCATATTTTCAGCGGAGGATTGATGCTCGGAGCCATATTTATGGCAACTGACCCCGTAACTTCGCCGTTATCAGGCGCCGGAAGGTTCATCTTTGCGATCGGATGCGGGGTTTTGACTATTTTAATACGCTTAAAAGGCGGTTTTCCCGAATGTGTATGTTTTTCCATACTCATTATGAATATGTTTACGCCTCTTATAGATAGGTATACAATACCAAAACCATTCGGTGTAAAATAGGGTTTTGAAAAATCCAATAACCCTTGATTATGGTGATTAACTACAAGATTACAATGATCAATTATCTTAGAAGTATCACCGTAATCAAAGTTATGAATCTCTGTAATCAGGAATTTATAAATGAAGATATTTAAATCAGGATTGATACTTCTAATACTCTCGGTTGTTTCAGGGGCCAGCTTATCTTTTGTCTACAGGCAGACAGAAGGACTGATCAAAGATGCAAAAGCTAAGAAATTATATGATATGGAAAAGGAGCTATTGCCAGATGCCCGGAGTTTTAAAGAAATTGAAGACGGCAGTGTTGTGCTTGGGTTTAATGCCGAAGGAAGAAAGGCCGGTGTGATAGTTTTGTCAAGTTACAAAGGGTATGGCGGTATGATAGATATCCTGGCAGGGATTGACGAGCAAGACCGGGTCACAAAGGTAAAGGTACTCAAACATACTGAAACTCCCGGGCTTGGAAACAGAGTAGAAAGAGACGATTTCCTCAGCCAGTTTACAGGGAAGAACTTGGCTGCAATTTTTCTTAAAAAAGATAATCCGAACGGGGAGATAGAAGCCGTGACAGGAGCTACTGTCTCTTCCCGCGCTATAGTAGAAAGCGTTAAAAAAGCACTTGCTAAATCGTCAAATTATGAAGAAAAGATAGAGGTGAAAGAAGAATGAAACTCTGGCTTCAAATATTCTTAAACGGCATAACAAAGGAAAACCCTGTACTTATAATGATGATCGGGCTTTGCCCTGTACTTGCCTGCTCCTCAACCGCTATAGATGCTCTTGCTATGGGCATAGTTACTACTTTTGTACTTGTTTCATCGAACATCCTGGTTTCCGCCCTAAAGAGATGGACGCCTTCTGAGGTCAGGATACCGGCCTTTATAATAATCATTGCGAGTTTTGTGACTATAGCAGACTATCTTATGCAGGGTTATTTTCCGGACATCAGCAAAAACCTTGGCGTGTTCGTACCTTTGATAGCCGTAAACTGTATAATACTCGGCCGTGCAGAAGTTTTTGCGTACAAAAATTCCATGTGGCTTTCCTTCTTGGATGGTTTTGGCATGGGCACAGGATTTACTTTAGTGATACTCCTGTTAGGTGTTATACGCGAAGCTCTTGGAGCAGGCACGGTATTTCAACATAACCTTGGAATAAGCAATCCCGCCACTTTGATGATACTTCCTCCCGGTGCTTTTATAACCATAGGATTTCTGATAATTATCTGGAGAGCCATATATAAAAAAGATAAAATTTCCGGTGCTTCCTGTTCTCATTGTAACCTGCTGCAGATATGCCATCCTGTCGAGAGCGGGAAATGTGAAGTAATAGATGAATTGGATAAAAAATAAAGCGTTGAGCGTATAGAATCTCCAGGTTTAAGGTGTAAGGGTAAGGTTTAAGATTTAAAACTTACCCCTTACTCCTTATCCCTGTTTTTATCATGGAGTTATAAATGCATTTTAGCGAGATGTTTTCGATTTTCTTTGCTGCACTTATAATCAACAATATAATCCTGATGCGGTTCATGGGGCTTTGCTCTTTTCTAGGGGTTTCGGACAAAATGAAGCCATCGATAGGCATGAGCCTTGCGGTCGCTTTTGTAATGATTATGTCAACTGCGGTTACTTGGCCTTTATATAATTATATCCTGATCCCGTTCCATCTTGAGTTCCTGCGCACAATTTCTTTTATACTTGTGATAGTCTCTCTCGTCCAGGCCGTCGAGATTTTTATGAAAAAAAATGCCCCGGTGCTTTACGGGGCCCTGGGCATTTATCTGCCTCTTATAACAGCCAACTGTGCGATACTTGCCGTGACTTTCCTGAACACAGATCATAACTACGATTTTCTGAGATCTCTCATACATACTCTGGGAGTAGCAGGAGGATATTCGATTGCCATAATCCTTTTGACGGCTATACGGCTCAGGCTAAACTTCGCACCGGTCCCCAGATTGATCAGGGGTTATCCGTTGATTTTTTTTACCGCAGCACTTATGTCTCTTGCTTTCATGGGCTTTACAGGCCTTTTTGGGATACATTAACGACAAAAACTCATTTAATAATGCCTTTAACTTTAATTTTGCATTTTGATATTTTCAATTTGAATTAGAAATATGATTATTGACCCTCTCATACTACATTCAATATTATTTTTAGGAGGTCTTGGTTTTATTTTAGGGATCGGGCTTGGTTCAATATCGCAAAAACATTTTTCAAACCCTGACCTGCGCCGGGAAAGGCTTTTTAAGCTTCTACCAGGCACAAATTGCGGAGCTTGCGGTTTTTCCGGATGCAGCGCTTATTCATCTGCTTTATTAAATAATGAAACTGAAACAGATAAGTGTACTTCTTTAAAACATGGAAATAAACTTGAAATATCAAAATTATTGGGTATACCTGAGAAAAGCTCTGAACGTAAAACAGCAGTCATATTTTGTGCAGGCGGCAGAGAATGCAAAAATAAAATTGACTATCGCGGAATTAAAAGCTGCTCAATGACCTTGTTGGAGTTTGGCGGAAACAAGGCGTGCAGCAGGGGTTGCCTCGGGTTTGATGACTGCATAACAGCATGCAGGTTCGGTGCCATAGCAAAAAAGACCAAAGGAGATGTCCCTGTAATAGATACGAACAAATGTATTGCCTGCGGGGATTGTGTAAATGCCTGCCCGAACGGTCTGATACAGCTTGTGCCTGATAAGTTCAATTATCACATACTTTGCCGGACACAGGACAGGGTCACAGATGTAAAGAATTTCTGTTCAATAGGTTGTATCGGGTGTGGGATATGCGTTAAAACCTGCCCAAAGAAAGATATTTTAATTGAAGAGAACCTTGCCTACATGAAGTATAAAGAGTGTGATAACTGCGGGCTTTGCGCTCAAAAATGCCCGACTAAGAGTATCTCATTTATTAAACCCGCTGTAGTTTCAACTAATTTTATTAATTCGGTTGATTAAATTAAAAAATAATAGTATAATATCAAATCCAAAAATACACACACTCCCGGATTTTCTTCAAAGTCCCCGGTCCTGGACTGGGGTTGAAGGGAAGATGAACGGAGTGGAGGAAAAAACTAAGGAGGGAGTAAAGGTATGGCAAACATTTCGATGAAAGCGCTTCTGGAAGCAGGCGTGCATTTTGGCCACCAGACGCGTAGGTGGAACCCGAAGATGGCAAAATACATCTTTGGAAGCAGGAATAAAATACATATTATTGACCTGCAAAAAACCGTAAAAGAGCTTAAAAAAGCTTACAAATTCGTAAGAGATTCAATCGCGGAAGGAAAGACTATTCTTTTCGTTGGCACGAAAAAACAGGCGGTAGTCCCGGTAAAAGAGGAAGCTATTCGCTGCGGGGCTTTTTTTGTATGCCAGAGATGGCTGGGCGGGACACTTACTAATTTCGAAACGATCAAGAAATCGCTCCAAAGGCTGCGTGACCTGAACAGGATGAAAAATGAAGGCATTTTTGATGCTATGTCTAAGAAAGAATCATCCAAGAGGGAAAGAGAAAGGCTTAAAATGGAGAAGTCTATGGAGGGTATAAAAGAAATGCGTGAGCTTCCCGGTCTTCTTTTTATCATAGACCCTTCTGAAGAAGCCACGGCTGTGGCAGAGGCGAGAAAGCTGGGGATACCTGTGGTCGCGATCGTTGACACGAACTGCAACCCTGAGATTATTGACCACCCTGTGCCGGGGAATGACGATGCGATAAGGGCTGTTAAGCTTTTCTGCTCCACAATTGCCGATGCTGTAATCGAAGGCAGGAACCTGGGCGGCAGGATAGATTCTGAAACTGCACAACAGCTTGAAGATTCAGCTGTAACAGGCGAACCCGCAGACGCTATAGAAAAAACTATTAAGCTTGACGAAAGTGACAATGTACAGGAAGAGAAAAAGGAGGTAGCTGCAGATGAGCCCAACAACTGATTCAATTCAAAAACTGCGTTCAATGACCGGAGCGGGAATGATGGACTGTAAAACTGCCCTTGTTGAATGTAAAGATGATATAGAAAAAGCTGTACAATATTTAAGAGAAAAAGGGATCGCTACAGCGGTCAAAAAAGCTGCGAGGTCCGCAAAAGAAGGATTGGTAGTTTCGTATATCCATGCAGGAGGCAAGCTTGGCGTACTCCTTGAGATCAACTGCGAGACTGATTTTGTGGCAAGGACAGAAGATTTTCAGAACCTTGCAAAAGAACTCAGCATGCAGATAGCCGCTGCAAACCCCCTTTATGTGTCAAGAGAAGAGGTACCTGCTGAGGTGATAGAAAAAGAAAAAGAGATATACAAGAAACAGCTTGCGGAAGAGGGGAAACCAAAACCGGCCAATGTCATGGAAAAGATAGTCGAAGGCAAGCTTGAGAAGTTTTATACGCAGGTAGTGCTTTTAGACCAGCCTTATATCAGGGATACGTCGGGAAAAGAGAAAGTAAAAGATATCATAACTAACACCGTTGCAAAGATAGGGGAAAATATCGTTGTTCGCCGTTTTGCCAGGTTCAGGGTTGGGGAAGAATAGTAAAAACGAAATGAAAAGTGCAAAATGAAAAATGAAAAATAGCATAAAATCTTTTTAATAAAAGCCTTTAACCTTAATTTTTCATTTTAAATTTTGCATTTTTCATTGATTTCTGGAGGTTTTGCTTGAAGTATAAAAGGGTGTTATTAAAACTTTCCGGCGAAGCTCTTGCCGGAAGCGGCAACTTCGGAATAAATATCCCGAGCATTGAAAACATTGCTAAAGAAATAAAAAAAGCCGTAGAAAGGAAAGTGGAGCTGGCCATTGTAATAGGCGGAGGAAATATCTGGAGAGGCGCTGGAAAAAAGATAGACAGGGTAAAAGCAGATTATATGGGTATGCTTGCCACCGTAATAAATTCTTTAGCTATACAGAACGTGCTTGAAAAAAACGGCATAAAAGCCTGTGTTTTGTCTGCTCTTGAGGTTTCTAAAATAGCTGAACTTTACGTTAGGGATAAAGCGATAGAGAATTTGAAAAACGGTTATGTCGTAGTTTTGAGCGGCGGTACCGGCAACCCCTATTTTACCACAGATACAACGGCTGCGCTCCGTGCGGCAGAGCTTAAAGCCGACGTGCTTCTCAAAGCTACCCAGGTTGACGGTGTTTATGATTGCGATCCTAAGGTAAACAAAAATGCGAAAAAATTCAAGAGTTTAAGTTATGATGAAGCTATACGAAAAAACTTAAGAATAATGGATACTTCCGCTTTTTCTTTATGCAAGGAAAATAAATTGAACATAATCGTATTCAACTTCCATCAAGCCGGAAACCTATTTAAAGTTCTCGCAGGAGAAAATATTGGCACTTTAGTGTCATGAACTTTGCGGGTTCTAGCTGAATAATAAACTAATTTATTGGCTCGTCTCTTCCCGCCTGATCGGCGGATAAACTGGCGAGCCCGCCAGTGAGGCGGGGAGGTTATTATGGATTGGAAACAGATACTTGTCAACGGTGAAATACCAATGAAGAAAACGATCGAAAAGATGAGGAATGACTTTTCTGCCATAAGAACGGGCAGGGCAAGTGCGGCGTTGGTTGAGGGGCTCAAGGTAGAGAGTTATGGGGCTTTAATGCCTATAAACCAGTTAGCCAATATAGGTACTTCGGATGCAAGGACGATAGAGATCCGGCCCTGGGATATTTCCCAGCTGGTAAACATTGAGAAAGCTATCCTTAAGTCAGACCTCGGGCTTACCCCGATGAACGACGGTAAAATAATACGGCTGTCAATCCCTGCTCTTACCGAAGAACGCAGGAAAGACCTGACAAAAGTAGTGCATAAGATCGCCGAAGAATTCAGGATATCCGTGAGGAACGAGCGCAGGCAGATGCTTGAACAGGTAAAGAAAGCTGAAAAAGACAAGGCTATCACGGAAGATGACAGGAAAAAAGCAGAAGTACAGCTGCAAAAAGTCACAGATGATTATATAAAAAAGATCGATGAGATCTTAAAGACAAAAGAGAAAGAGATAATGGAAGTATAACAAAAAATGCAAAATAAAAAGTGCAAAATGAAAAATTAAGGAAAAATCCATTAATAAAAGTTTTAAGATTAATTTTGCATTTTAATATTTGCAATTTGCATTGGAGGTTTTAAAATGGCTTATAGTATTAACAAGGATGAGTGCGCAGGATGCGGGGTGTGTGCAGATACATGCAAAACAGAGGCAATTACACAGGATGAAGACAAGTATAAGATATTGGAAGAAAAATGTACGGATTGCGGTGAATGTGCTTCCACCTGCCCTGTAGGGTGCATAAGCGAAAGCAATTAGGTTCTGCTGAAAAAATCATCAGACCCTGATTACAACGATTACACAGATTAATCATCGATGAAGTTTCTGTGTAATCTGCCTTTACAATCCGTGTAATCATGACCGTTGAGGATTTTTCAACGGTCTAAATTTGAGATCCAAGGGGCTTTCAGTGCCTTTAAAAGAGAAGATAGATCTTTCTAAGCTGCCAAGGCACATAGCTATTATTATGGACGGAAACGGCCGGTGGGCAAAAAAACGGAAACTACCCAGGGTTTTTGGCCATCGTGCAGGTATTAAATCCGTAAGAGAAACCGTAGAAACATGCGCAGAGTTAAAAATAGAAGTTTTAACCCTGTATGCCTTTTCAACAGAAAACTGGTCCCGCCCGAAAACCGAAGTTAATGCTTTAATGGCGCTTTTAAAGCTTTATCTAATGAAAGAGTTCGACAATTTAATGCGGAACGATATCAGGCTTAATGCCATAGGGGATATTTTAGGGTTACCGGAAGCTCCTAGAAAAGAGCTTTTAGGCATAATGGAAAAGACAAGGACTAATAAGGGCTTGGTGCTGAATTTAGCTTTGAATTACGGCGGCAGGCAAGAAATATTGAATGCAGTAACCGGGATGATCAAAGATAAAGTAGAAAAGGCAGATGAGGGAACGTTCAAAAAATACCTGTACACAAGCCTCTTCCCTGACCCTGACCTGTTGATAAGGACATCCGGAGAGATGAGGCTTTCGAACTTCCTGCTGTGGCAGAGTGCATATACCGAATTATATATTACAGAAGTTCTCTGGCCTGAATTCAGGGCTAAAAACCTGTATGAAGCTATAAGTGATTATCAGAAAAGAGAACGCAGGTACGGGGGAATATAAAACAACAGTCTTGAGTAATGTGTCTTGAGTCGTGAGAAAGAAATTGTTTTAGGCTCAGGACTTAGGACTTAGGACTTAGGACTCATAACAACTATGCTATTACCACGCTTGATAACGGCTATTATCGGAATACCTATCGTGTTGATCGCTATCTATTGGGGAGGGATACCTTTTTTTCTCCTAATGTTCGCGGTTATATTTTTGGCTTTGAAAGAATACTTTATGCTCACAACTTACGGCGGGTACAACAACCAGAGCATAATCGGCACTATATCCGGATTACTGCTTTTTGTTTCCATGTATTTGAATACAACGAATTTTGGCCCAAAATACTTTAACCAAGGTACAGCCCTACTTGTAACTGTTATATTTGTAGGAATATTTACAAGGGAGCTCGTACGTAAAAGCCATGAAAAGAGTATCGAAAGCCTTGCAATAACGTTTTTTGGGGCATTTATTATTCCCTGGACCTTAGGGCATCTTGTTTTGATAAGGAATCTAAGGCCAACAGGGATGTTGTATGTATTTTTTCTTTTCATAATAATATGGATTTTAGATACCGGCGCATACGTTTTTGGAAGCCATTTCGGGCGTAACAGCCTGGCTGAAAAAATAAGCCCTAAAAAAACCCTTGAAGGCGCCATTGGCGGTGTTATTACGGCCGTACTGATAGGCATAATAAGCTACTTTATTTTTTTAAAGAATTATTTTACCATGCGGGAGTTAATCCTTGTATCATTTTTAATATCTATAATTGCACAGTTTTCCGACCTGTCCGAGTCTCTGATCAAAAGAGATGTAGGTGTAAAGGATTCCGCAAATTTGCTGCCTGGCCATGGCGGTATATTAGATAGGTTCGATTCGTTCTTATTTACTGCTCCGCTTTTCTATTATTATCTTACAATTTTTAAGGGAAACTAAGAAAATAATGCAAATTGAAAATTGCAAAATGAAAAATTAAGGAATAAAAACTTATTTAATAAAAGTCGTTAACCTTAATCTTGCATTTTTTATTTTGCAATTTTCATTGGTGTTTATTGGAGCAATTTTGTGAAAAAAATAGTCATTCTCGGCTCGACCGGTTCTATCGGATGCCAGGCAATTAATGTCATAAAACGGCTGAGAGGGGAAATAGAAATAGCCGGCCTTACCACCTATTCAAATCTGGCCTTGCTGAAAAAACAGATAAGAGTATGCCGTCCTCAGATAGTGTCGGTATGGAAAGAAGAACAGGCTTTGGAATTGAACGAGTGGTGCAAAAGAAATAAGATCAAGCTTGAAATACTGCATGGCCTTGAAGGGCTTGTAGAAATTGCCGGCTGCGCCGCATCTGACATGGTCCTTTCTGCGGTAGTCGGCTCGATAGGTCTTAAACCACTTCTTGCGGCTATTAAGAGCAAGAAAAATATAGCTTTGGCAAATAAAGAAGCGCTGGTCATAGCCGGCGATATTATAATGGCCGAAGCAAAAAAAAATAAAGTTAAGCTGATTCCTGTAGACAGCGAGCATTCGGCGGTATTCCAATGTCTGAAACAAGAGGATGCAAAAACAGTTCATAAGATCATTTTAACGGCTTCTGGCGGCCCCTTTTACAGGTATAACAGCTCTCATTCAGATATTAAAGTTTCACAAGCCCTGGACCATCCTACATGGAAGATGGGGCAAAAGATAACGATAGATTCAGCAACTTTGATGAACAAGGGTCTTGAAGCTATTGAAGCTCATCATCTGTTCAATATCGGGTTTGATAAAATAGAAATAGTCATTCATCCTCAATCCATAGTCCATTCAATGGTTGAATTTATAGATACTACCGTGTTGGCTCATTTGTCCTATCCTACTATGGAATTGCCTATACAGTATGCTCTAACATATCCGGAAAGGTGTAAGTTGCCTTTAAGAAGACTTGATTTATCCGTTATTAAAAGATTGGAGTTCGATGCCCCTGATTTTGACAGGTTCCCGTGTCTGAAACTTGCACTAAATGCAGGAAAGATATCCGGTACAATGCCTGCTGTCATGAATGCGGCGAACGAGAAAGCAGTAAGGTTTTTTTTAGATGGAAAAATAAAGTTTACCGATATTGCAAAAATAATAAAAAAAGTCATGTCGCTTCATAAAACTATAGAAAACCCGTCTTTAGATGATATATTTGCAGCAGATTTATGGGCCAGGGAAGTAACTAGAGCGTTTAGCGGATAGCGTAGAGCGGATAGGAAAAACAAAGTCTTTCTGTTTTGTTGTTTACTATACGCTATACGCTGAACGCTCTACGCTAAAAAGGAGATATAATGTTTCATATAGCAGGACTTAACGTTACGATATTCCAGATAGTGGCTACGATATTCGGTATTGGTATACTGGTTTTTGTGCACGAGTTGGGCCATTTTATTATGGCAAAGAAGTTTAAACTCAAAGTAGAGAAGTTCACTTTTGGTTTCGGTCCCGAGATATTCGGCTATACTTACGGGGAAACCAGGTACGCTGTCTGTGCAATCCCTTTGGGAGGAATGGTAAAGATGCCCGGGGAAGATATAGAATCAGCTACAGGTTCTCCGGGGGAATTTTATTCGCAGCCGTGGTATAAAAGGTTAATAATCGCTTTTGCCGGGCCTTTCATGAACTATGTTTTTGCAGTCATAATCTTTGCTATTGTCATATTTGTCTGGGGGCTTGCAAAACCGTCCGACCTTCCTAAAATAGGCGAAGTCATAGAAGGTTATCCTGCGCAAACCGCAGGAATTCAAGCAGGGGATACCGTTCTTAAAATAAATGGCGTAGCTGTAACTAACTGGGCTGATATGGCAGGATATATCCACTCTCATTCTAACGAAGAATTAAAACTTTTAATATCGCGCAGCAATGAAAATATTACGTTTAAGATAATCCCCAAAAAGGATGATGTCTCAGGGTTTGGAGTGATAGGCATATCGCCGCAGTTTGAGACCGAGTATGTCACTTTGCCGGCTTCTGCCTGGCTCGGCACAAAGATGGTAATATTTCAGTCCCTGTTTACATTGGAATATCTCGGCCAGAAATTGATAAAATTTGAAAAACCGGATGTTGCAGGGCCCATCGGGGTGATCCAGTACCTGGCGAAAGCAGCTAAAACAGGTTGGAGGACCTTGCTTCATTTCCTTGCAGTCATATCCACAGCTCTCGGGCTGTTTAACCTGCTACCTATCCCTATCCTTGACGGCGGACATATATTCATAGCCCTTATAGAAGGCATTATAAGAAGGCCGGTGAACAAAAAAACTATCATAACCGCTAATATGGTGGGTCTAAGCATAATAGTCCTTATCTTTATTCTTGCTACATACAATGATATAACACGGATAATGCAATAGAGGATAAATACTAAACTCTAAATCCTAAACAAACTCAAAACTCAATTAACAAAAACTAAAAAATACAACTGGATTTGTTTTGAATTTGAAGCTTTGAGTATTTGAGTTTATCTAGAGTTTAGGATTTAGTGTTTAGGGTTTTAAATTCAGAGGTTAAAGTATGTTTAAACGTTGGCAAACAAGGAAAGTTAATATAGGTAAGTTGAGTATCGGCGGGGGCTCTCCTGTCCTTGTCCAATCTATGACAAATACCAAGACATCCGACGTCAATTCGACAGTAAGCCAGATAAAAAAACTTGAAGATGCGGGCTGCGATATTGTAAGGGTATCTGTACCTGACCTGGAGGCCGCACGCAGCATAGAAAAAATAAAGAATAAGATAAAAATACCTCTTGTCTGCGACATCCATTTTGACTACAAGCTCGCCATCGAATCGATAAAACGGGGTGCAGATAAGATAAGGATCAACCCGGGCAATATCGGGTCAGTTGATAAAGTTCAGGCAGTGGTCGAAGCTGCAAAAAAAGCAAGGATACCTATACGCATAGGCGTTAATGCAGGGTCTTTAAAAAAAGCCCAGGGTTTAGACACGTACAAGAAAAGAGCAGAAGTTCTTGCAGGTTCGGCTCTGGAACACATCAAGTTGCTTGAGAAGTTAAACTTCTATGATACGGTAGTTGCTTTAAAAGCCTCCGATGTCCTGACCACTATAGAAGCATACAGAGTCTTTGCATCTAAAAAAAATTATCCTTTGCATATTGGCATTTCGGAATCAGGGAGTGTTTACAGAGGCACCATTAAATCTTCGGTAGGTTTAGGAGTGCTTCTTTACATGGGACTCGGGGATACTTTAAGGGTTTCTTTGACAGGCAACCCCGTGGATGAGGTCCAGGTGGGCTATCATATCCTGCAGACTCTCGGTCTCCGTTCTACGGGCATAGATATGGTCTCGTGCCCGACTTGTTCAAGGTGCGAGGTAGATTTGATCAAAATAGTAAACAAAATAGAAGATGAAATAAAATCCGTAAAAATATCATCCAGGTACAAGAAAAAACCGTTAAAAGTAGCTGTTATGGGGTGTGTAGTCAACGGCCCGGGAGAGGCTAAGGAATCCGATTTCGGAATAGCCGGAGGGAAAAACTCAGGGTTGTTATTTGTCAAAGGCAAAATTATAAAACGATTGAAACCCAAAGATTGGGTAAAGACCATACTAAAACTGATAAAAGAAAAAAATAAGGGCAAAAGCTAGGGCCAAAGAGGCAAGGATAAGGAAAACATGATTCCTATTGATCCTTGACCCTGAAGTTTTGACCCTGATTTTCGGGAGTAGAAAATGTCAAAAGAAATTTATTTAACCAGGGAAGGTTATGCAAAGCTGAATGAAGAGCTTGAAAGGCTCAAAAAAAGAAAACCTCAAATTTCAAAAGATATAGGGACAGCAAGAGAGATGGGCGATCTAAAAGAAAATGCAGAGTACCATGCGGCTAAAGAGACCCTGGGGCATTTGGTAAGCAGGATAGCCGAGCTTGAGGACAAGATAGCAAGGTCAAAAATAATTGACGAACAAAATATAGCTAAAGACACGATATATATAGGCGCTACGGTTACTCTTGAAGATATAGAAGAAAAAGATGAATTTGCTTATACCATCGTTGATATAGAAGAAGCAAACCCAGGCGAGGGTAAAATATCCGTACAGTCGCCTTTGGCACAGGGCCTGCTCGGGCATAAAGTAGGGGAAACCCTTGAGGTCAATTTGCCAGGCGGCAAATTAAATGTTAAAATACTAAAAATAACAAGATAAGTATATAACAAATTTCGAATCTCGAATATCGAAATCCGAAAAAAAATCAATATCAAATAGCAAATGAATCAAAATTGTTTTTTATTTAATATTTTTTCGAAATTCGAAATTGCTTATTCGAGATTGTAAAAGAAAAAGGATTTTTATGAAGATATCGAAATTATTTCTGCCAACTTTACGGGAAGTCCCGGCTGATGCGGATGTTATATCTGCAAAACTTATGTTAAGGTCCGGGATGATTAGAAAAGTATCTTCCGGTATCTATGAATGGCTCCCGCTCGGTTTAAAAGTATTAAAAAAAGTCGAGGAAGTGGTCAGGCTGGAAATGAATGCCATAGGAGGCCAGGAGGTCTGGTTTCCGCTGCTCCTTCCAAAAGAATTGTGGGAAGAGACCGGGCGCTGGAATGTGTATGGGAAAGAGCTTTTCAGGATCAAAGACAGAAAAAACTCCGAGTTTTGCCTGGGACCCACTCACGAAGAAGCAGTTACTGACCTTGTAAGAAGAGATGTGCGCTCTTACAGGCAATTGCCTCTTATGCTTTACCAGTTCGGCACAAAGTTCAGAGATGAGGTCAGGCCGAGGTTCGGCGTGATGAGGGCAAGGGAATTTTATATGAAAGACGCCTATTCTTTCCATGCGGATGAAAAGGATGCGGAAAATTATTACCTGAAAGCCTTTGAAGCTTATAAAAAGATATGCGAAAGGTGCGGGTTTAAATACCGCGCAGTTGAGGCTACCAGCGGAGCTATTGGAGGCGCGTTCTCGCATGAGTTTATGGTGCTTGCCGAAACCGGAGAAGAAGAAATAGCGTCATGCCTGTGCGGTTACGGAGCTAATACAGAAAAAACAGAATGCATTAAAACAAGTGCGGAGTGCCAAGTTCGGAGTTCGGAGCAAGAACAACTTCAGGAAATTCTTACACCTAACATAAAGACTGTTGAAGAAGTAGGGGCTTTTTTAAAGGAAAAACCTTCGCAATTCATAAAGACGATGATTTATTTGGCTGACGGCGAACCTGTTATAGCGCTTGTACGCGGCGACTATGAGATAAACGAGCATAAACTTCAATCGGTGCTTAACTGCTCTATCCTGGCTTTGGCGGATGAGCAAACGATAGAAAAAATAACAGGGGCACCTCTTGGTTTTGCCGGTCCGGTCAAGCTTAAAGATAATAGCGTTAAGATCATTGCGGACTATTCTGTTGAATTTATCCTTAATGGAATTTCAGGTGCGAACAGGAAAGATTATCATCTTGTAAATATAAACATAAACAGGGATTTTAAGCCCGGCGTTATTGCCGATATAAGAAAGGTGGTCAAAGGCGATGCCTGCCCGCGGTGCAATAAAGAACTCAAATTTAACAGAGGGATCGAAGTAGGGCATACTTTCAAACTGGGAACTAAGTATTCAAAATCCATGAAAGCGGCATATCTTGACGAGCAGGGAAAAGAAAAACTGATGGTGATGGGCTGTTACGGTATCGGAGTATCCCGTATAGTCGCAGCAACGATAGAACAGTCTAATGATGAGAACGGTATCATCTGGCCTGTCCCGCTTGCCCCTTTTGAGGTAATAATCGTTCCGATAAACTGGCTTGAGGAAAATACCAGGAAAACAAGCGAGAAACTCTATAATGAACTTTTAGAAAAAGACATCGACGTTATTCTAGATGACAGGGAAGAGCGTGCCGGAATGAAGTTTAAAGATGCAGACCTTATCGGTATCCCTTACCGCATTACGATAAGCGACCGGAACCTTAAAGATAACAAATGTGAACTTAAAGCCAGGTGGGAGAAAAAAGAAGAATCCAAGCTGATTAATGTTGACGAGATAGTAGATGTCATAATACAGCTGTTAAAAAAATAGTCGTAAATCTTTGTAATCGTAATAAAAAGAGGTGCTGATTATGAGTTTAGTAAAAGAGTTTTTACAGTTTGCCTGGAAAGAAAAGAAATACTGGATAATACCTATGGTCCTGGTTTTCCTTATCCTGGGGTTGTTGATTATTTTCTTTGAAAGTGCAACGGTAGTCCCTTTTGTTTATACACTTTTCTAATGATAAAAAAAGCTAAATTACTATACCGACGCTGGGTAGTTATCGCTAAAAGGATAGCTCTCTTACAGACAAAGATTTTATTTATAGTTACTTACTATATTTTTATAATACCATTTGGTACTTTTGTAAAATTATTCTACAAATTTCCAAAACCAGGCTGGCATAAAGCCGATGCGCCCGAAGACACTTTAGATGGAGCTAGAAGGCAGTTCTAATGTATATATTAGGTATATCCTGCTGGTACCATGACGCAGCCGCCTGCCTTTTGAAGGACGGCAGAATAGCTGCCTGTTCCGAAGAAGAAAGGTTCTCAAGAAAAAAACATGATTTTGAATTTCCGGTAAATGCTATAAACTTCTGTCTTGAAGAGGCGGGCATTACTTCAAAAGATATTGAGTACGTGGTTTTTTATGACAAACCTATCAGAAAATTCGACAGGATACTTACCTCAGTAATCCAGAACATACCAAAATCCCTAAAACTTTTTTATCTTGCCGTGCCTTTGTGGCTCAAGGAAAAGCTGCAGTTTAAAAGAAAAATAAAAAAACAACTTGGCATCGATGCAGACAAAGTGCTTTTTGCTTCTCACCACAGCTCGCATGAGGCAAGCACATTTTTTCTGTCTCCGTTTAGTGAAGCAGCGATACTGACAGTTGACGGGGTCGGAGAATGGGCTACCGCAAGCCTCGGTATAGGAAAAGAAAACAATATTATGCTCTTTGAAGAGATGCGGTTCCCACATTCAGTAGGGCTTTTGTACTCGGCTTTTACGGCTTTCCTGGGTTTCGAAATAAACGACGGTGAGTACAAGGTCATGGGCCTGGCGCCGTACGGAGAACCGAAATACAAAGATAAAGTGTATAAGGTAGTGGAACTTAACGAAGACGGCAGTATTAAGCTTAATTTAGAATATTTTTCTTTTACCTATTCGACTGATGCTACTTATACGGATAAATTCCTTGACATCTTCGGTGAGCCTCGGGACCCGAAGTCCCTGTTCTTTACGGAAAAATCCGGGTATTTTTCCTATTACGGACAAAAGCCGGAAAATTACATTGAACAGCAGAAGAAAAACCAGTATTATGCAGATATAGCGGCAAGCATTCAGGATGTTTTAGAAGAGATACTTGTAAAAATGGCAAAGTATCTTTATCAGAAGACCAAATCAAAGAACCTTTGCTATGCTGGGGGGGTGGCTTTAAACAGTAAAGCGAATTACAGGCTTATGAAAGAATCAGGTTTTGAGAATATATATATCCAGCCCGCTTCTACCGACGCAGGAGGAGCTATAGGCGCTGCCCTGTGGGCCTGGTGCCAGGTATTAAAAAATAAGAGGGTTGAAGTAATGGAACACGCCTATTACGGCAAAGAATACGGCGAGCAGGAAATAGTTGATGCAATAAAAGAAAACAATCTAAAATACAAAAAAATAGACGATGAGCAGCTTATAGACGAAGTATCAGGTTTGCTTTCCAAGGGGAATGTTATCGGCTGGTATCAGGGAAGGACTGAATGGGGGCCGAGGGCTCTCGGCAACAGGTCTATTCTTGCGGATGCACGAAACCCGAAGATGAAAGACATAGTAAATACCAAAGTGAAATTCAGGGAGCCCTTCAGGCCTTTTGCCCCGTCTGTCCTTGATACTTCTGTTGCGGATTATTTTGAAGTTGATAAGGAAAGCTATGTCCAAAGGTTCATGCTTATGACTTATCCGGTAAAAAAAGAAATGCAAAAAGTGATACCTGCCGTGACCCATGAAGACGGCACTTCAAGGATCCAGTCTGTTATAAAGCAGTATAATCCCAGGTATTATAAATTGATAGAAAAGTTCAAAGAAAAAACCGGCGTCGGGGTTGTGCTTAATACTTCGTTTAATCTTAAAGGCGAGCCTATAGTAAACTCTCCGGGCAATGCTATAAAAACTTACCTTAATTCGGGTATTGACCTGCTTATTTTGGGAAATTACATCGTTTATAAATAATTCAAGTTTGTCTTATTTCAAATATGTAAAATGAACAACAAGAGCATATATTTAATCCTGTTTTTCATTGTTTTATTCCATCTTGCAGGGAATTATTATTGGCTTAAAAAAAATGATGTCCAATATGAATCTTGCCATCCGTTCGCATTTTATACTTCTCAAGTGATTTTTACAGGGGATAGTATCAATGTAAAAAGCATTTTAAGGTACTGTTTTGATAGTTACAATTATCCGCCTTTTCAGTTGTTGTTTGGAGCCGCGGTTATGTCAGCCAGTGACAGGAACTTTCAGGCATTGATCCTTGTAACGAACACTTTCTGGATGATTTTGTCGATATTTTTAACTTATAAAATAGGCGAATTCGTTCATTCTAAAGAAGCAGGCATAACAGCAGCTTTGTTATTATCCATGTATCCTGCTTTTTACCTGCTTTCCAGGCATTACACTTTCCATTTTGCTTTAATACCCGCGGTTGCTTTATCTATTTATTGCCTCTTAAAAACCGAAGGTTTTGAAAATACCAAATGGTCGGTAATATTAGGCATGTCTCTCTTGCTGGGGACACTTGTAAAACACCCTTTTATTGTTTTTTTGGCCGGGCCTTTAGTTTATATGATGTCCAGGGCGCTTATAAAAAGGGCCGGTATTACCGTAATAAGAAATATGATTTATTCTGTAGCTATAGGGCTGTCTTTTGATTCGGTGTTTTATTTTAATCCAAATGCTGTTAAAAAAATCATTTCGAACAATTTGTTGTGCGATCCGGCCGGCCCGTGGTATAAACTGGAAAATTTAAAGGTTTATACTACCGGAGTACCGCAAAGCCAGCTGTCGCCGCTCTTGTTTTTATTGTTTCTTTTCGGTCTTTATATAGTGATAAAAAAATACAAAGTAGCTTACGTTAAGGTTATTTTCATTTTATGGATACTGGTCCCGTTACTGATATTGATCTTTATGCCGCATAATAAAGAGTCGAGTTATATCACTCCGTACTTGCCTGCGCTGGCGGTTATTTCAGCGATAGGGACAGCGGGCTTAAAAAGAGGTCCCAGGTACTTTATCCTGTGTTTTAGTTTTATTCTGTCATTATTGCTTTATTCTGAATTGAGTTCGATGATTAATCTTAACCTGCAGAAAATAAATATAAGTATCGCGCCTACCATGGAAATGAGCTATTTTCGTAAAGACGTTTTCGCTGACAACAACGAGGCCTATAAGGCTATTTCCAGTTATATCGAAAGTAAAAATAATACTGAGGGCATAAAAACAAAAACATTAGTACTCGTGCAAAACGCCCTTGAGGTCAATATGAATGTAATAAGAAATCTATCCTGGCACAGAAAACTGGACATAGATGTTTTTGAAGGTCTTCCGACTGATTTGTTTGCACCCGGTAAAAACTATGATACAATATTGTTTGCGGGGTCTCCAAACAGGGCAAATACTTATAAATACCTAAAACTTTGGGGGTTTTTGAATAAGTACAGATCAAAAAAAACAATATATATGAAAAACGCTCTTGAAGTTATCGCATATACCAAATGAAGCAATATTTTCTTGCATAGAAAACAGGTTAAAATGAACACAGTTAAAAAGTTAGTGTTTACAGGTATTATTTTATGCTCACCAGCTGTCAGTTCTGTTTATGGCAGTTATGCTATTACGACTTTTGCCGGAAACGGAATTGCAGGGTATTCCGGAGACGGAGGCAGTGCGGTTTCTGCTAAAATTAGCTATCCATACGGAGTAGCGGTTGATACAGCAGGGAATGTTTATATTTCCGGATGTACCGGTTCAATAAATCATCGGATAAGGAAAATAAACCCGTCAGGCATAATATCGAATTTTGCAGGGACCGGAACAGAAGATTACTCAGGCGACGGAGGCCAGGCAACTTCCGCCAAACTTGATACTCCCAGAGGAGTAGCGGTTGATGCTACAGGGAACGTTTATATCGTGGATCAATTGAATAACCGGATAAGGAAAGTAAATACCTCAGGTATAATTTCTACTTTTGCGGGAAGCGGGACTGCCGGTTATTCTGGAGACGGGGGCCAGGCAGCTTCGGCTAAACTTAATTATCCTTTTGGAGTAGCGGCCGATGCTTCGGGGAACGTTTATATTGCCGATACAGGTAATTTTGTAATAAGGAAAGTAAACCCTTCAGGCATTATATCTACTTTTGCGGGAAACGGGACTTCAGGTTATTCCGGAGACGGAGGTAGTGCATCTTCAGCTCAACTTGTCCAGCCTGTAGGCATAGCGGCCGATGTTTCTGGGAATGTGTATATTGCGGATCAATCGGGCAATCGAATAAGGAAAGTAAATACATCTGGAAAAATATCTACCTTTGCAGGAAACGGGACAGCCGGTTATTCCGGAGATGGAGGTAGTGCTGATTCAGCTCAGCTTAACAATCCTCAGGCAGTAGCGGTTGATACTTTGGGGAACGTATATATATCTGACTATGGAAATTATCGAATAAGGAAAGTAAACACTTCAGGCCTAATAGCTACTTTTGCAGGAAACGGGACAGCCGGTTTTTCAGGAGACGGAGGCAGTGCAACTTCAGCTCAAGTTGACGGCCCTGTAGGAGTAGCGGTTGATGTTTCGGGGAATGTCTATATCTCTGATTATACTAATATTCGGGTAAGAAAAGTTTTTGTCAATTCTGAAACAGGAATTATTTCTGGTAAGATAACTAAATCCGATGGCACAACAGCGATTTCAGGAGTGCTTGTAGAAGTATTAGAATCCGGTGTTGTTATATCAACTGCAACAAGCGACATAAGCGGTAATTATTCAATAACGGTCGGAATAGGTACTTATGATGTAAGGACTTCCTTGTCAGGGTATCAATCACAGTTGAAAAATGGCTATAGTGTAAGTGGCGGTTCTATTATAACCATCAATTTTTCTTTAACGGAAGCTCCTTCATCACAGACAGGCACTCTTTCCTGTACGATAATAGCATCGGACGGTTCAGCCATTATTAATGCTTTAATAAAAATTTATCAGGGAAGCATACCTGTGAATGAAGGCTATTCTGACCCTTCGGGCAAATGCAGTTTTTCTTTAGGAGCCGGAAGTTATGATATCTCTGTTTCAAAGGCCGGCTTTCAAACAAAAGCGCAGAAAGGCCTTTCTGTTACTGCTGAACAGACAGCGTCCGCAAATTTTTCGCTTGCCCCTGCGGTTCAAGCCCGGACAGGGACCATTACGTGCAATATCCAGTGTAACGGAGCAGTTGTAGTAAATGCGGTGATAAGGATTACCCAAAACAACGATTTGATAGATGTAGAACAGACTGATTCCATAGGGACATACGGGTTTTCCCTTGCGGCAGGAATGTATGACATAAATGTATCTAAAACCGGCTATCAGACGTCAAACCAGACAGGCGTTATCGTAAACAATAACCAGACTACAAAGGTATATATTTCACTTCTTCAGACAAGCCAGCAAAAACCTCAGGCAGGCATGCAGACTACGCTCGGCAATAACTTGTTCAGCCCCGGTGCCGGCGGGACATGTAAAATTGTGTATAATGTGTCCCAAGCAGGCAATGTAACTATAAAAATATGTGATTTGATGGGGAGACAGGTGAGAAGTGCAATTGATAATTCAAACTATACCGCGGGCAGCTACCAGTGGGACTGGGACGGCAAAGACGATAACGGGGAAAATGTGCCGTCCGGCATATATATTTTATATTTCAAATATCCCGGAGGCACTGAAACAAGGAAGATAGGCGTAAAATAGGACAACAGACAACAGATTACAGGCAACTAAACTATGACGAATATAGCAAAACGTAACTTTGTAATTATGTCTTTATTTTGTATTTTTTTTATGCAAAGTAAGTCTTTCGCGGATCAGTCTGCTGGAGTATTACTTGAATTGCCGACTTCAGCAAGGGCAGGAGGAATGGCGGAATGTTATACTGCCCTGGCTGATGACCCGTTCGGAGTTTATTATAACCCTGCAGGGATTTCGTTTATTAAAAAGCCGTCGGTTTCTTTTTTATACCAGCAGTATTTGCAGGATATAAACGGCAGTTTTGTGGCATTGACGCTGCCGGGAAAGAATTTCAGTATAAATGCCGCGCCGGGTTTTATCTCAATGAAAGAAGAACCTGTATATGATTATTTCGGGAATGATACCGGGAGAAAATTTAAGTTCCAGGGGACCGTCATACCGCTATCAGGAGCATACAGGCTCAAAGATATTTCTTTCGGTGCAACGGTTAAATACTATAAGGAACAGTTAGATGACATAGCGAAAGACGTTACGACTTTTGATGCGGGTGTGATTTATAAGTATACAGATATCAGCTTAGGCACATCTTTGCTCAACATGAGCGGCAAATTCGGTGATTACGACCTTCCAAAGACAATAAGATTCGGTATTGCCTATACAGTCAGTAAAATAAACATTCTTTTTGACTATAGTTCGCAGGTCACGGTTAAAAAAAATACTTACCATATAGGCGGCGAGGTGCCGGTATCCGATCATATCTTCATTAGGCTTGGCTATAAATTAAAAGATGAGTTTAGCGGCTTAAGCTATGGTTTGGGAATTAAAATGAGCAAGTTTGATATTGATTATGCGGCTTCAAGCTACAGCGAGCTTGGATTGACACAGAGGGCGAGCCTTAACTATCATTTTGAAATAAAAAAGAAGAAAGAAAAAGCAAAAGAAAAAGTAGTAAAAAAAGATAAATATAAAGAAAAAGAACCGACCACCCCGTATATTAAAGGAGTTATTACTGCAGCTGTCGCTGATCTGGTAGCTAGAAACGCATCTGCAGCCGAAGCCGCTTCCGCAACAGATTCTATAAGGAGCGAACTTAACTCAATTATGGAGGTCAATGTAATTGAAAAGGAAAATATGGAAATGCTCCTGGCTGAACAGAAATTTCCGATGTCAGGATGCTCAAGCCAGGAATGTGCGGTTAAAATGGGAAAGATACTTAATGCAAAAATCGTTATAATAGGTTCTTTATCAAAGCTTTCAGATACTTATTTTATTAATGCTTTGATAATAGATGTTTCAACCGGAGATATATTACAATCCGTAGTCCAAGAAGGGATAAGCGCAACTAAGTTAAGGAACGCCTGCAAGCAGATCCTTGGAAGGATCAAATAGGAAATGAATAGAAAAATTGGCTTGCAAATATATTTCTAATTTAGTATTATAAACAAAAGAGTGGCATGTACGTTAAGCCGCTCTTTAGTTTTTCTGGCCCAGTTGGCCAGATAAAGATAAGATTAGACAGATTAAAACGGAATAAAACGGCTGGATCTATGAGCACGATAGAAGAGCTTGAAAAAGTTATTGCACCAGTACTTGAGACAGATAAATTTGAGCTTGTCGATATTAATTACGGAAAAGAAGGCGGCAAGAAGGTGTTGCGTGTTTTCATCGATAAAGAAGGCGGCGTAAAACTGGCAGATTGCGAGGCCGTGAGCCTCAAGATAGAAGAAGCGGTTGAAACTTCAGAGCTTATACCTGATGATTATGTAATAGAAGTGTCTTCGCCCGGGCTTGACAGGATAATAAAGAAAGAGAAAGACTTTATAAAGTTTACGGGGCAGGATGTGAAAATATCGGTTTTTGCACCGATTGACGGGCAGCGGAATTTTACAGGCAAACTGCTCTGGGCAGGCGAAGGAAAAGTCAAGATAGCCGATATATCCGGTAAGACGCTTGAGATAGAGATAGAAAAGATTGCAAGAGCCAGGTTGAACCCTGAGATAAGAATATAATGAAAAAATTAAAATGAAAAATGCAAAATTAAGGAAAGAACCAATATAATAAAAGTCTTTTAACCTTAATTTTTCAATTTGATATTTGCATTTTGCATTTGATTTTTATAGGGAGAATTAGGATGCCAGAAAAAAGTGAAATGATTTTAGCTTTAGAACAAATAGAAAAAGACAAAGGAATCCCAAAGGGCGATATAATAAAAGTCATTGAAAATGCACTTGTTTCAGCTTATAAGAAGCATGTCGGCAAAGACGTTAACGTAGAGGCCGTGGTTAACCCCGAGTCAGGGGAGATGGGAGCTGTCGTCATAAAGAAAGTTGTCTTGGAATTGAAAAACCCTTCTTTGGAAATTACCCTGGATGAAGCAAAGGCAATAAAAAGCGATATTAAGCTGGACGAAGACCTCAGGATGCCTCTTGATACGCAGGATTTTTCAAGGATCGCCGCCCAGATAGCAAAACAGGTCATTGTTCAAAAGATAAGAGAATCCGAAAGGCAAAGCCTTTTTGACGATTATAAAGGGAAAGTCGGTTTAATGGTTAACGGTGTCGTATGGCGTTTTGCGAACCGCAACATAATAGTTGACCTTGGAAAAACCGAAGCTATTTTACCTGTATCCGAACAGATAAGCAAGGAAAAATTCAATCTCGGCCAACATGTAAGGGCTATAATAGTAAAGGTAGAGAAAGGTTCAAGAGGGCCCGTAGTAGTGCTGTCAAGGAGCCATCCGGACCTTGTTAAAAGGCTTTTTGAAGTTGAAGTGCCAGAGATCTATGAAAAGATAGTCGAAATAGTAAATGTTGTGCGCGAAAAAGGGATGAGGGCTAAAGTAGCCGTTACATCCAATAATCCGAAAGTCGACCCTGTAGGCGCTTGTGTCGGTATTAAAGGAGCAAGGGTAAAACCTATCATAGACGAGCTTTTCGGAGAACGCATAGACCTTATACCCTTTTCGAACGACCCGGAAAGATATATCGCATCATCTCTTTCACCTGCAAAAGTTACGCGGGTTAACCTGATATCAAAAGAAGCAAAAAAGGCGGAGGTTATAGTAAACGATGAAATGCTCTCTCTTGCCATCGGAAAGAGCGGGCATAATGTCCGACTTGCCGCAAAATTGGTAGGATGGCACATCGATATCCGCTCAGAATCCCAGAAAAAGAAGGAAACAGAACAGAATAATACCGTGGTAAGCGAGAATCTAAGCAAACTTAAAGGCGTAGGGCAAAAAACCGTTGAAGTCTTAACGAAAGCAGGTTTTATTGACATCAATAAACTTGCCAATGCAAAAATAGATGACTTAACGACTTTACAAGGCATCGGAGAAAAAACCGCCAAGAAAATAATAGACTCAGCAAAGGAATTAATTAACACGAAACTTCAGGAGGCAAAAGAAACAGAAACAAAAGCAACGGAAACAGACGAAGCCCCTGCAGCAAAGCCTAAAACAAAAGAAAAATCATCAAAAAAGGAAGAGTAATCGTGTTTAAAGAGGATTAAAATATGGCCCCAAAAGAGAAAGACAAACCAGTTTCAAAAAAGGCGACCCCCGTAAAAAAGGCTGAACCACGCAAGGTTAAAGAGAAGAAAGCAGCAGCCCCGGAATTAAAAGAAAAATCCCCTGCTCCAGCCGGGGCTAAGGAAAAAAAACCCAGAACCAAGAAAGTACCTGCGGAACCTAAAGCCGAAAAAAAGGCAAAAATACCCAAGAAAGAACCGGCAGAAAAAAAAATAAAACCTAAAGCCATAAAACCGGCCAAGGAAGAAAAAGTAAAAGCAGCCGAAAAAATCGTAGAAAAACATAAGGAAGCAAAAGAACCGGAAGTTAAAGAAAAAAAACATGAAGTTCATATAAAACCGCCTTCAGCAGAGCCCGTTATCGAACAGAAAGCCGAAGTTCCTCAAGCAGTCCCTAAAAAAGAAGAAAAAAAGCACGGAAGAGATATCAGGATAAACGAGCTTACCACAATACGCGAGATAGCAGAAAAGCTGGGGCAAACTACCGGCGATGTGATCAAGAAATTATTGTCTATGGGCACGCTTGCAACGATAAACCAGAGAATAGACCTGGAAGTTGCGGAGCTCTTGGCCAGTGAATACGGATTTGATATAAAATTTGCATCGATATTTGAAGGCGAGAAAATAGCCGAAGAAGAAGATGATGTCGAAAATCTAAAACCGAGGCCTGCGGTCGTGACTATTATGGGCCATGTAAATCATGGAAAAACTTCTCTTTTGGATGCCATCAGGGAAACCGATGTAGCCAGTAAGGAAGCAGGGGGAATAACACAGCATATAGGCGCCTATAAAGTTAAAACAGCAAAAGGCGAGGTGACTTTCCTTGACACGCCCGGCCATGAAGCATTTACCGCGATGCGTTCGCGCGGTGCCCAGGTTACGGATATAGTTGTGCTTGTAGTTGCTGCAGATGACGGCGTAATGCCCCAGACAGTTGAGGCCCTGGACCATGCGCGTGCAGCGGCTGTCCCCATAATCGTAGCGATCAACAAAATAGATGTTCCAGGAGCAAACCCTTCCCAGGTAAAGCAGGAGCTTACAAAATATAACCTTCTTTCCGAAGATTGGGGTGGCGATACCATAATGGTAGAGGTTTCTGCAAAAAACAATATCAAGATCGACGCACTGCTTGAAATGATACTTTTAAAAGCTGAAATGATGGAGCTAAAGGCAAATCCGGATACTCTGGCCAGGGGAGCTGTAGTAGAAGCCAGGCTTGACCATAAAAGAGGCCCTGTTATAACCGTTTTGATCCAGAAAGGCACTCTTCATGTCGGTGATAATTTTATAGTGGGTACTACGTACGGCAAAGTGCGCGCCATGACCGATGACCACGGCAAAAAGCTTGATGAAGCAAAACCTGTGACACCCGTTGAGATCCTGGGAGTAAATTCTCTTCCCCATGCAGGCGACAGGTTCATCGCGATGGATGACGAACGAAAAGCAAGAGAAATAGCCCAGACCAGGTTCAGCCGGGCAAGAGAAGAAAGGATGAAACCGAGGCATCATTTGTCATTGGAAGATATCAGCTCCGGAAAAGTCAAAGAACTAAGGCTTGTCCTAAAGGCTGATGTTCAGGGGTCTTTAGGAGCGCTGCGCGATTCCTTAGATAAGCTTTCAACACCGGAAATAAAACTTACGATAATTCACGGCGGGATCGGCACCATAAACGAATCGGACGTGACCTTAGCCGCTGCAAGCGATGCTATAATAATGGGGTTCAGCATTAAACCTGACACCGCAGTCGAGCGCATGGCTGAACGCGAAGGGGTAAGCATCAGGATTTACCGCATTATATACGAGGTCATTGCCGATGTAAGGGCGGCAATGGAAGGCATGCTTGAACCGCAATTAAAGGAAATAAGCCTTGGAAAAGCCCAGGTAAGGCAGGTTTTTAAAATATCCAAGGTGGGCACTATTGCGGGATGCAGTGTCCTGGAAGGGAAAATACAGAGGGGTTGTAAAGTGAGGATCCTTCGTGACAACGTAATAATTTATGACGGAAATATAATTACCTTAAGAAGGTTCAAAGATGACGTCAAAGAAGTTGACAAAGGTTTTGAATGCGGTATAGGCCTTGAGAGATATTCTGACTTTAAGAATGGAGATATTTTGGATTTATATACTTTTGAAAAAATAGCAAGAAAACTTGAAGACAATAAATAAAGAGATTGCAAATTGCAAAATGAAAATTGCAAAATGAAGATTATATACAGCAAACCAACAAAAAAACTAATTACAGTAGGGATATATGGAAAGTTATAAACGGGCTGTCAGGGTGGGGGAGCTGATACAGCATGAAATATCGAAGATCGTACAGGAACTGAAAGAGCCAGGGTTGGGGTTTATTACGATTACGGGAGTTAAGCTTACCGATGACCTGAAATCTGCCAGGGTTTTTTACTCGATAATAGGCGATGAAAAAGACAAAAAAATAAATGACGAGATATTAAAGAACGTGACCCCTTTTATAAGGCATATGCTAGCTGTCCGTGTAAATTTAAGATATACCCCTACTATAGAATTTAACTATGACGATACACCGGAACGTGCAACCAGGATTTTTGAGATATTGGAAAAGATAAAGAAAGAGGAATCATTAGAAAATCCAAATGATTCCTGATTATGATGATTAAAAAATAGATTACATAGATTATGGTTCTACAGTATTATCTGTATAATCAAGTCCCTAAATAGACTGAAAAAAGAAAATGATACCGAGAGATAAAGAGTTTTCGTTAATAGCAAAGACTATCAAAAAAAATAAAACATTTTTTATAGCCGGGCATCTTAACCCGGACGGGGATACTATAGGCACGGCTTTGGCTTTGTCGTCGCTATTGACCAGGCTTGGCAAAAAACCCAGGGTGTATTCCAAAGATGTTGTCCCTGAATATCTCTCATTTTTGCAGGGTGCCGGTAAAATAATAGTTGCGGATAAAGTAAAAGGAAGGTTTGACTGTGCTATTATTTTAGAATGCCTTGATATGAACAGGATGGGAGACTTAATATCGCCGGGACAGGCTAAAGAAGTAATTAATATTGACCACCATGCGAATTTTAACCATTTTGGGCATGTAAATTATATAGATTCAAGCGCTTCTTCCAGCTCCGAGATAATATTCCATCTGTTCAGGCATCTTAAAATGAAGCTGACTCCGCAAGAGGCGAACGCTCTTTACGTGGGGGTAGTGACAGATACGGGAAAATTCCAGTATAACAATACAACTTCCTCGGCTGTTTATATGGCGTCTTGTTTGATCGATGCTGGAGTTAAGCCTTACTATATCTATAATAAACTTTATTCTACGAAAACATTCTCTTCGCTTAAGCTTTTTGGGCTTGCCCTGTCAGGATTAAAAAAAACCGATTCCGGAAAAATAGCGTACATTGAAATAACAAAAGAAATGTATAAGAAATCAGGTTCAAACGTTACTGAGAGCGAAGGGATAGTGAATGAAACTCTGAAGATACCAGGTGTCGTGATAGGAGCCCTTTTCAGGGAAGAAAAAGAAAGAAACATAACAAAAATAAGTTTACGCTCCCATGAAAAATATAATGTAAATAAGGTCGTCCAGGTTTTTGGCGGGGGCGGCCATAAGAATGCCTCAGGATGCACTTACAAAGGCACGATGGAAACTGCAAAAAAAGTCATCTTAAGCCATTTGGAAAAGCTAGTATGACGTTCAACCTGGCAGAATCAGGCCTGCTGGTCATTAATAAACCGTCAGGCATAACATCCTATGGTGTTGTACGGAAGGTCAAGCACCTGTTGCAAATTGACAAAGTCGGACATTGCGGAACGCTGGACCCTATGGCAGAAGGGGTCCTTTTAGTGCTGTTCGGTTCCTCAACGAAAATGCAGAGCGTGTTGATGGGCCAGAGGAAAGTTTACAGGACTGTTTTGTCCCTGGGTGTAAGAACTGACACCGGCGATATAACAGGAAAGATAATAGAAAAAAAAGAAACCAGGGATATCCAAAAGGAAGATCTTTTAAATGCGCTAAAAAAGTTTAGCGGGGAGATAAGACAGCTTACTCCGCATTTTTCCGCTGTAAAGGTGAACGGGAAAAAAATGTACGAGCTTGCCCGCGAAGGGATAACGGTGGAAAGGCCGCCAAGGATAGTAAATATACATGAAATAGAGCTTCGCGGCTTTAATAGAGATGAGGTCAGTTTAAGGGTGGAGTGCTCAAGCGGGACATATATCAGGACTTTATGCGAAGATATAGGCGAAGAGCTGGGAATGCCAGCGACCATGAAATATTTGTGCAGGGAAAAGATAGGAAATTACGATATAAGCGCAGCAATAGCATTAAGTGAAATGGATAAATTAGGCAGGGACGGTTTGCTAGATAGAAAAATAAATTTAAGTTCAGAAATTCAAAATGCAAATTGCAAAATGCAAAATTAATGTGTCGCCTTTGGCGACTTATTTAAATTATCCCGCCAAGGCGGGATTCCGCAATTTTGCACTTTGCAATTTTCATTTTGCAATTAAGTTAGCCGTTATAGGGGGCTAACTTGAGGCCTTCTTGTGTCAGCATAGGTACGTTTGACGGTGTTCATCTCGGGCACCAGCATTTAATAAAAAATCTTTTAAAGACAGCGCGAAAAAAAAACCTTAAGAGCATTCTTGTTACAATAGCTTCGCCTGTCCGGCCTGTACCCGGAGTTTTGACCGTTCAAAAAGAAAAGCTGGAGCTGTTAAAGAGCTTTTCTTTAGACGAAATAATCATACTCCCGAATACAAGTGAAATATTAGAACAGTCAGCCCTTTCTTTTTTCGAGAATTTTATTTGCCGGAAACTTAAGACAAAATACATAATAGCAGGCGAAAACTTTGCTTTTGGCCGTAACAGGGAAGGGGATATCCAGTGGTTGAAAGAAAAATCAAAGGCAGAAGGCATCAGGATCGAAATAGTCAAACCCTATCTGGATAACGGTTTAGTTTCGTCAACAAGGATAAGAAGGCTTATGCTCTGTGGAAAACTGAGTGAAGCGAATAAGCTTCTAGGCAGAGAATATCAGTTCGAAGGAATGCCTGTAAAAGGAAGAGGGTTGGGTAGGAAATTAGGTTTTCCTACGATAAATTTGAAAGTTGACCCGGAAAAACTCCTCCCTACAGGAGTTTATGCAGCCTGGGCCGTGATAGGGGCCGGAGATGAAAAGGAGAATGCGGCAGCCTGGCCTTCTGTAGTAAACATAGGGACGCGGCCGACGTTCTTTAACAAAGGCAATATTCATTCGGAAGTGCATTTACTGGATGTCAAATGTCTATGTCCGGACAAAAGAACGATAGTAGCTTTGCACAAGTTCATAAGGCCGGAAAAAAAATTTGAGAATATAGAACGGTTGACAAAACAGGTCAATTTGGACATAAGCGAAGCAAAAAACTTCTTTAAGGTGATAAGCTAAAATGATCCACAACATCAATGGAACGGAGGTATTTTAAATGAAGGCTTATGATAGTGAATCCATACGGAATGTTTGCCTGGTCGGATCTCAAGGCGACGGAAAGACTTCTGTCGCGGAAGCGATGCTTTTTAACGCAAAAGTAACTACCCGTTTGGGGACTATAGCTGAAGGAAATACTGTATGTGATTCAAGCGACGAAGAGATCGAAAGAAAGATATCAATAAGCATGAGCCTTTCTTTTTTGGAACATAAAGATAAAAAGATCAACCTTCTTATTACGCCCGGCTACGGGGATTTTATCGGAGAGGTTTTAGCAGGTCTTGCGGTAGCAGAGACCGCTGTTTTTACTGTTTCCGCAGATTCAGGGGTTACGCCGGTAGGGGAAAATCTTTGGGAGATACTTGAAGAAAAGTCCATACCTACCGCGATTTTTTTAAACAAACTGGATAGGGACAATATTAATTTCGAACAACTGATAAAAGAACTTAAAGAAAAGTTGAACCAGCAGGTGGCAGTAATAAATATGCCGAATGCAACCGGCCCGGATTTCAAAAATGTAACGAACATCCTGGAAGGGAATTCAAAGGACTCCTGGTATGAGAACCTGCTTGAAATAGTCTCTTCGGCGGACGATACATTAACTGAAAAATATCTTGACGGCAAGGAAATAACCCTTGAGGAAGTCAAGGCAGCGCTTAAAAAAGCCATGATAGAGCGTAAAGTATTCCCTTTGCTGTGCGGCAGTGCCGTAAAAAATATAGGCATTAAAGAACTGTCGGATTTTATAGCGGATTACTTTTCGCCGCCTAAACCGTCGGCTGACAATGCTCATTTTTCAGGGCTTGTTTTTAAGACTATTAACGAACCCGGCATGGGGCAGGTAAACTTTGCAAAGATATATTCGGGTGCCCTGGTACACGGGAAGGATATATATAATTTTACCAAAAGCACTACCGAACGCATAGGCCAGCTCAGTTTTGTCCAGGGTAAAAAGAAAGTTGATGCAGCTAACGTTTGCGTAGGCGACCTGGTAGCTCTTTTAAAGCTTAAAGATACAAGGACTAACGATATACTCTGCGATGAAAAGTCTCAGCCGAACATAAAGCAAATATCTTTTCCAGAACCGATATACAAAAAAGCCATTATAACGGCTTCCAAAGGGGATGCGGAAAAAGTCGGCAATGCACTTGCGACTGCTATAACTGAAAACCCGACCATTACTTATAAATTTGACGCTGAAACGAAAGAGATGACTCTGTCGGGCATGGGGTCTTTACAGCTTGAGGTGATGATAAAAAAGATAAAAGGCCGCTATGGTGTTGATGTAAGCCTTCAAAAGCCCCGTGTGCCTTTCAAAGAAACGCTGCATGGAAAATCCGAAGTGCAGGGTAAGTATAAACGGCAGTCAGGCGGCCGCGGCCAGTACGGAGACTGCTGGCTGAGGGTTGAGCCTTTGCCAAGAAGCAAAGGTTTTGAATTTGTAAATAAAATAGTCGGCGGAGTCATACCCCGCAACTATATACCCGCAATAGAAAAAGGCGTTAAGGAAGCGATGGAGCAGGGAGTCATAGCAGGATACCCTGTAGTGGATATCTCCGTTACGGTCTTTGACGGTTCATATCATGAAGTAGATTCGTCAGATATGGCTTTCAAGATAGCAGGGGCTATGGCATTTAGAAAGGGGTTTGTAGAAGCTAAACCGGGCATACTTGAGCCGATATGCGACCTGGAAGTTATAATTCCGGACGGTTACATGGGGGCGATCATGGGCGACCTGAATTCCCGCAGAGGCAGGGTCATGGGAATGGATAAAGCCGGCAAAAAACAGCTTATCAAAGCCCAGGTACCGATGGGTGAGATATTTGAATATGCCACGGACCTTCGTTCCTTGACAAAAGGGAGCGGTAAATATTCAATGAGGTTCTCCCATTACGAGGACTCACCGCCTCAGATAGCGCAGCCTTTAATAGACCTGTTCGCTAAGACAAAAGAAAGTGAAAGTGAAAAATAAGTAATTATTTTATATAATAATAAAAAAAAACAGTAGAAACTAGAGGAGGTTTCAAATGGAACCGGTCAAAAAAACGATTATTGAAGATTTTAAAGTGCATGCTACGGACACAGGTTCATCGGAAGTACAGGTGGCCCTATTGACAAGCAGGATAAATTACTTGTCAGATCATTTTAAGAACCATCCGAAAGATTTCGCATCCCGTTCCGGTTTCTTAAAGATGATTAACCAGAGGCGCAAGTTATTAGACTATTTAAAGAAGCACAGCCATGAAAAATACAAAACAATAATCGAAAAACTCGATTTAAGAAAATAATAAATGATTACACAGATTAGTAAATGCGATTACATAGATTAAAATCATATACAAGTAATAAAATCCGGATAAGCTTTTTAAGAAATCTGTGAATTCAAAGTTAGCGAAGCTAGCTTTAAAAGGAGTTATAGTGAACAGAATATCAAAGTCAATAGATGTCGGAGGCAAAACTCTTACTATACAGACAGGCCATTTGGCAAAGCAGGCGAATGGTTCATGCCTGGTAAGTATGGGAGATACGGTTGTCCTGGTTGCGGTAGTTGCAGCAAAAGAACCGAAGGAAGGCGGAGATTTTCTGCCTTTGACGGTAGATTACCGCGAGCGTACCTATGCCGCTGGAAAGATACCGGGAGGTTTCTTTAAAAGAGAAGGAAGGCCCAGAGAAAAAGAAATATTGTCATCAAGGATCGTTGACAGGAGCATAAGGCCGTTGTTTGATGAAAAATGGAAAAACGAAACCCAGGTATCTATTCTTGTGCTTTCTTTTGACGGCGAGAATGACCCAGATGTGTTAAGCGTGATAGGCGCTTCCAGCGCCCTGAGATTATCGAATGTACCGTTTACCAGCCTCCTTTCCTGTGTCAGGATCGGCAGGATAGATGGAAAGTTGATAGTCAACCCCACTCTTTCAGAGCGGAAACTGAGCGACCTGGACCTTCTGGTGAGCGGAAAAAGCGATGCTTTGTGTATGGTGGAAGCAGGCGCAAATGAAATGTCCGAACAAGAAATGCTTGCGGCACTCAATTTTGCCCAGGATGAAATAAAGAAAATATGTGCCTTCCAGGAAACTCTCCCGGCGAAAGATAAAATGGCCCTCATTGAGCCCGAAAAAATACAAGAACTGGAAAGTGAAATTAAAAACACAGTCACAGAACAGGTAAAGAACATCCTTACGGTCAGCGATAAAACCAGCCGCGATGAGCAATGGAGCAGCCTTAAGAAAGCTGTTGTTGAAAAACATATAGCGCAGTACCCCGAAAAAGAAGGGTATATTGACAGCGTTCTGGAAAATATATTCTATTGCCAGGCAAGAGAGCTTATTTTAGGAAAAAAAGTAAGGTCGGACGGAAGGCAATTTGACGAAATCCGGCCGATCGAATGTAATATCGGGGTTTTGCCGCGAGCCCATGGTTCTGCCGTATTTACAAGAGGCCAGACCCAAAGTTTAGCCACGGTCACGCTCGGCAGCCCTCAAGATATGCAGATAAAGGATGAACTGGAAGGCGAATATAAAGAAAGGTTTATGCTTCACTATAATTTTCCCGGTTTTGCGACGGGAGAGTCAAAGCCTGAGCGTGGGACAAGCCGCAGGGAAACAGGCCACGGCGCCCTTGCAAGGAAATCCCTGCTGCCGTTACTGCCGAAAGAAGACGATTTTCCTTATACTATAAGGGTAGTTTCGGATATCCTGGAATCGAACGGTTCTTCGTCTATGGCTTCGGTTTGCGGAGGTTCTCTTGCTCTTTTTGATGCAGGAGTACCTATAAAGTCATCCTGTGCAGGGGTTGCCATGGGGCTTGTGAAAGAGGGCGAAACATACGCGATACTTACGGATATAATGGGAATGGAAGACCATCTTGGAGACATGGATTTCAAAGTTGCTGGCACAAAGAACGGGATCACTGCCCTTCAAATGGATATAAAGATATCCGGGTTGTCAGCCCAGCTCATGAGCGAAGCCCTGGAAAAAGCAAGGGCTGCAAGGCTTAAGATACTTGAGAAGATGGAAACAACTATAGCAAGCCCAAAATCCGACATATCCAGTTTTGCGCCGAGGATGCTCACTATTATGATACCCCAGTCAAAGATAGGGGAGTTAATAGGTCCTGGCGGCAAAAATATAAGAAAGATCCAGGAAGATACAAAAGTTGAGATAAATATAGAAGAAGACGGAAGGGTGTTTATTTCCAGCCCCGACAAAGCTGCTGTTGAGGCGGCAAGGACCATTGTTGAAGCCCTTACCCAGGAAGCAGAGGTCGGGAAAGTCTATAAGGGAAGAGTGACAAGGCTGATGAACTTCGGCGCTTTTGTCGAAATCCTTCCAGGCAAAGAAGGGCTGGTCCATATATCCCAGCTGGCTGAAAAAAGAGTAGCAAAAGTCGAAGATGTCGTAAAAGAGGGTGACGAGATAACCGTCAAGGTAATTGAAATCGACAACCAGGGCAGGATAAACCTGAGCAAGAAAGCAGTCGATAAGTAAAAAAATCTCGAATATCGAATTTCGAAATCCGAAAAAATATTCAAGAAACAAATACGGCAAAAAAGCGCATAGAAATCCTTGATTATTTGATTATTAGATATTTGAAATTGCAGTTTTTTTCGGAATTCGTGCTTCGGATTTCGAATTTGATATTGTAAGGAGAGAAGAAAGTGAACGAAATAGATCCTAAGAAGAAAAAAATAGCGTCCATTAAGGAACGGGTCGGAGAACTCTATGACCTGATGAAAAATGAAAACCTGGAAGAACTTGAAATCAAGGATCAGGATACCTACATCAATTTAAAGAGGAAAGGGAAAAGGTTATTTTCTGAACCACTAATATACGCTAATCCCCAAGTAGAACGGAACGTTGTGCAATCAGCAGATACCAGACATGCAGAAGTTAAAGGAGAAACGATAAAATCACCTATCATCGGAACCTTTTACCGTTCGCCTTCGCCGACGTCCGCACCTTTTGTTAAGGACGGAGATACTGCCGATGAAGGCAAGACTCTTTGCATTATAGAAGCCATGAAAGTTATGAATGAGATAAAAGCCGAATCTCGCATAAAGATATTGAAAATACTTGTAGAGAACGGCAAACCCGTAACTTCAGGGCAGGATTTGTTTTTAATTGAGAAATAAATCCCGGCAGGGATAAAAGAATTGCAAATTGCAAATCGAGAAATTGCAAATTTAAAATTGTAGGTTTTGAAATACAGTTGTTAAATTTGCATTTTGCAATTTGCAATTTTCAATTTGCAATGAAGTCGGTAATAATAAATATGTATTTTAAAGTTAAAGCAAAATCAAAACCTAAGTTCGGGTACGAAAGCGAGTTAAAAGGATTGGCCTTTATTCTGACCGCCTTTTTGCTTTCCTATTGCCTGGTCATACCGCAGCAATCAGGCGCTCTCGGCCAGGCAGCGGCCAGGATATTGTTTTTATTTTTCGGAAAAGCTGCCTTCGTAATACCTTTGATAATGCTCTGGTGGGGCTATTCTTTCTTAAGGGCTTCGCTTGATATTCAATGGCGTATAAACTTTGTTTTAAGCCTTATTTTCTTAGGGGTCTTAAGCAGCCTGCTTTCTTTATTGGGACAGAGGTTTTATGCCGTCAATTCCGGCGGATTTCTGGGCCTTAAAATGGCACCGTTTTTCTACAGGATATTCGGCCCGAATTTTGCGCTTGTTATAACAACAGTTATCCTGGTTTATCTCGGAAGTCTTATCTTCAGGGTCTCATTGAGGGATGTTTTTGTTACAGCCTGCAATAAACTGGTAGAAGATTATAAACTCTGGCAGAAAGAAAGAGCCCAGTGGAAAAAGGCTTTGCCGCCAAAAATAAAAACAAGAGAAGAAGCACAAAAACCTCAAGCCGCTAAACCTGAGCCCGAAGCAAAGCCCAAAATAATAGAGCCTCAAAAGCCCGTTATTACAAAGACAGAAGAAAAAAGAGCAGAAAAAAAACCTGCTGATGCAGAAACTGCCAAGAAATCCAAAGCAAATACAGAAGAAAAACAGCCAGCATACAATAAATACCAGCTGCCTCTTTTCAGCCTTCTTTCATCTTCAGGCGATATAGTTGTAAAGCATGACCAAAGTGAGCATCTGGCAAATGCTGAACTTCTTACTAAAACACTTGAACAATTCAATATTTCTGCAAAGGTCAAAGAGATAATCCCGGGCCCGGTAGTCACGAGATATGATATAGAACTTGCTCCGGGCATAAAAATACAGGCTGTAACTGCTTTAAGCGACAATATTTCTTTATCAATGAAAGTCCCTGCAGTACGGATAATAGCAGTACCGGAAAAATCGGCCGTGGGAATTGAAGTCCCTAACAGCGAAACCAGGATAGTCAACCTTAAAGGAATTTTTGAAAGCCAGGAATTTGCAAATTCAAAATCTCTTCTTACTCTTGCCCTCGGAAGGACAACCGACGGGGCCTCCTATGTTACGGACCTTGTTCCCATGCCTCATCTGCTCATAGCAGGCGCTACGGGTTCGGGAAAAAGCGTGGGCATACACAGCATTATAGCTTCCATACTTTATAAGGCAAGGCCTGATGAAGTGAAATTCCTTCTTATTGATCCGAAACGCCTGGAACTGCCTATGTACCATGGAATACCTCATATCTATGACCCCAGCGTTGCACCCGAGCAGGCCGATATAATAACCCAGCCCAAGGAAGCTGCCTTGTCCTTGAAAAAACTTGTCAAAGTGATGGAAAAAAGGTATGAGAAATTTGCAAAAGAAACCGTAAGGAATATCGAAGGTTATAATGAGAAAATGCAGGAAACAGGCGGCGAGAAGGAGTTCTATATAGTGGTGGTGATAGATGAGCTTGCCGACCTTATGCTGATCGCTACAAAAGAAGTCGAAGATTCCATACAACGGCTTGCCCAGATGGCAAGGGCCGTAGGTATCCATTTGATACTTGCCACGCAGAGGCCGTCGGTGGATGTTATTACGGGTGTTATTAAAGCTAATTTCCCTGCCAGGATAGCTTTCCAGACGACTTCAAAAGTGGATTCACGCGTTATCCTTGACACCATAGGCGCAGAGGACCTGTTCGGAAAAGGCGATATGCTTTTTGTCCCTCCCGGAGAATCAAAGCAGATACGTTTACAGGGCGGTTTTATATCACAGAAAGAGATAGAAAAGGTGGTCAAGTTCATAAAAGACCAGAACCTGCCTGCCCATTACGAGGACATCTTTGAAAAATCAGGTGCCTCGGAGGTTCTGGATGAAGAGGAAGAAAAGCATTCCGAAGACCTTTCCAGAGCCTTACAGCTTGTAAGGGAACGCAAACGCGTTTCCCAGGACCTTTTAAAAGCCCATTTCGGTTCGTCAGCCCGTGCAACGAATATATTAAGTCTGCTTGAAACCAAGGGTTTTATACATAAACCCGAAGGCACGAACCGCTGGCAGATCCATTTCGATAAGATAGACGAATACTTGAACCTCACTGGAAATTAAAAATGAAAAAACTTTTTGTAGAATTATCGCTTGTTTGTATAGTTTCTGTTAATTGTTCTGTAAGCTTGACGGCTTATGAAACAAAATTGGACGAGATACTCAGTAACCTCGAAAAAAACGACGAGGCCGTAGAAAATATAAAATTCAATTATACCCAGGATATAACATATACGCTTACCAATGAGATACAACATACTTATGGACAGATGATATTTAGTAAACCGAATAATTTTTATTTCAAACAGGATAAACCCCTCGATCAGGAGATCGTTTCGAACGGAAAAAAGGTCTGGATCTATACACCATCCTACAAGCAGGTGATAGTTGATGATGTACAGAGATGGCTTAAGAGCGGTATCCTGCCTAATTCTACTATAAGCCTTAATTTAAACTGGAAGGAGTTAAAAAGTAAATATTCTTTTGAATACCTGGGAGAAGAAAACGGGGCATACCTGCTCCTTTTTACTCCGCTTGCAGTTCAAGCTGAGGCCAAAGACGGTTCTTTAAATAGCTGGAAAATGAAGCTGTGGTTCGACACAAAAGAATACAGCCCGTTGAGGGTTGACCTGCTCGGGGAAAATATTTCCGTGATAACAAAAATAAGCGGCTATGCCAGGGACCAGAAAATAGATAAGAAAATATTTGTTTTTAAAGCCCCTAAAGGTGTGGATATTATGAGGATGAGTAAATAAATGGAAATAAAAACAGCGCTGAATAATACCACGATGAAAATAGGAAAGTCCCTGAAAGATAGAAGGGCAGCCAAGAATATATCTATAGAGGCCATAAACCAGGAGACCCGCATACCGAAGATTTATATAAAGGCTATAGAAGAAGGGGACATGTCCAAGTTCTCTGCCGATGTATATTACACCGGTTCTTTACGGAAGTATGCGTCTTATCTGGGTCTGAATGCGAATGAGCTTGTAGACCAGTATTTGAATGAAAAAAGTGCGGCAAAGAACGAGTTAAAGGCAAAAACAGAAAAAAAAGAAAAAGCCAGTCTTAAAAGGATACTGGTTGCAGCCTTAGCGGTGCTTTTCCTGTGGGCTGCAGCTTTTATATCTATCTTAAGCCTGAATAAAATAAACGAAAATAAATCCGTTAATAAAAGTAAAATAAGCGCAGTCAAAGAAAATGAGCTGCTTAAGCCGAAACACCTTAAAAAAAATGAACTTGATCTTGAGGTAAAAGCCATTTCCTCCACCTGGATAAGAGTAAAAAGTGACGGCAATTTGGTATTCGAGAACGTACTTCCTGCCGGTGAAAAAAGGAACTGGATAGCAAAAGAAAACCTCGTTCTGAGAATAGGTTATGTCCCTGGTGTTGAAGTGAGCCTTAACGGTAAACGCGTGGACACTATGATAGGTGCAAAAGAATATATAAACGAGATCCAGTTCACAAAAGAATCCTTAAAAAAAGAAAAGCAGTCAAAGGATGTGGAGAGCCCTGTGAAAAAAAACCGGTCAAAAACGGGGATACCGCCCCAGGGTAGGTCCGGCATGGACGGGAATGTCAATAACGGCGGTATACCGCACCTCCTTCAGCCGTCCCAGGATAAAGGGAGGACTACGGAGGGCAAACGATTTTCAAAGGAATCCTTGGACCAGCCGGAGGGGGCCCGCGACCTTGACTTGAACAAAGGACCCAGGGAAATTCAAAATGCAAGATGAAAAATCTCCCGGTGACAAACAGGGTGCCTCTTATCGCCCCGCTGCACAAAAAGCCCAATCCAAGGCGGGAATAAATGTAAATGATGACGGGATGTCACGTTCTCAAAGTCCCGCTAGGGCGGGATCTCTCAAGGCGGGAGAGGGGTTCCACAGGGATAAAAATAAAGTTTGTCTTGTAGCGCTGGGATGCCCCAAAAATATGGTTGAAGTTGAAAGCCTGGCTGGCCTGGTAAAGGATAACGGCTGGGATTTAACGACGGACCTGGATAACTCCAAAGCTGCCATAGTACATACGTGTTCGTTCATAAAAGATGCAAGGGATGAATCAGCCGGAGCCATTAAAGCACTGTCCGAGATAAAGAAAAAAGGAAAGCTTGAAAAACTTATCGTTTCCGGCTGTATGGTTCAGGGAGAAGGAAAAAGGCTTATAAAAGAATTCCCTGATGTTGACGGGTTTATCGGTACGGGTAATTTAAAAGGTATATTAAAACTGCTTTCAGGAGAAAAAAAATTTATTTTAGGAACACCCGGCGGGCTTTTAGATTCTTATGCGCCCAGGCTGCTATCCTCAAATTTACCTACCGCATATTTAAGGCTGGCAGAAGGCTGTAATCATAGATGCAGTTTTTGTTCGATACCTTATCTAAGAGGAAAGTATAAAAGCAGAAATATAAGTTCCATTATTAAAGAGGCAGAAGACCTTTCCTTTAACGGTATAAAGGAATTGATACTTGTAGCCCAGGATACTACTTATTACGGGCACGACATTTACGGCAAGAACAGCCTGCCGGAGCTTCTAAGGAAATTGACTGCTATAAAAGGTATTTCCTGGATAAGGATTATGTACACTTATCCGGACAGTATAGATGAAAGGCTCTTAGATATAGTAAAGTCACAAGACAAGGTATGCAAGTATTTAGATATGCCTCTTCAGCATATCAGTGAAAACGTTTTAAAGAGGATGCGCAGGCATCAAAACGTAAGAGAAACAGTAAAAAGTATAAAGAATAGGATCCCTGATTTAGCACTGCGGACCGCTCTGATAGTGGGTTTTCCTGGAGAGTCAGAAAAGGATTTTAAGGAGATGCATGATTTTGTAGCTCAAGGGTGGTTCGACCAGCTCGGTGTATTTGAATACTCCGATGACAAGAACATCGTTTCACATAAGTTAACCGGTCAGGTCTCGCAGGAAATAAGGCATGGAAGAAGAAAACAGCTTATGCTCAAGCAGAAGGAGATAGTCTTAAATAAGAACAGGGCAATGAAAGGAAAGGTTTTTAAGGTTTTAGTTGAAACCGCAGATAAAAACAATATTTGTTCAGGCAGGGCATATTTCCAGGCTCCGGAAATAGACAATAAAATATTTTTTAAAGGCAGTGCAGCAATAGGCAGTTTTAGGGATGTTAAAATAACTGGATACAAAGGATATGACCTCTACGGCGAGATAGCGTCTGCTTAAAATTTAGCAGGCTCCTGATTACGGTGATTGATTTTTTAGATGTAATAAGGAAATGGTATAGAGTTAAATAAATGAACTTAGCAAATAAATTGACCTTACTTCGCATCGGCCTGGTGCCGTTTCTGATATTCTGTATGTACCTGAACAATTTTTGGACAAGAGTAATAGCCCTTGTGATTTTTGTCGGGGCCGCTTTGACCGATACTTTAGACGGTTTTATAGCAAGAAAATTAAATACAGTAACTACTCTGGGAAAATTTTTGGACCCTTTAGCCGATAAATTGCTTATATCCGCCGTCCTTATAACATTTGTTGGTTTAAGAGAGCTCCGTATCCCTTCCTGGATGGTGGTTTTGATAATTTCAAGGGAATTCATCATAAGCGGTTTAAGGATGCATGCAGCTTCAAAAAACGTGATTATCGCAGCTCATATGTCGGGCAAATTCAAAACCACTTCGCAGATGGTTTCCATAATTATTGTTATGCTTATATTGATAATAAATGCCGCCATCTGGCATACGAAACACCTTACACCTACGCAGCTGCTGTCAACTTCTGCAGGGATGAAGTATTTTATAGAATGGTGCCTGCTTATGCTCCCCTATTATTTAATGTTGATTACTACAATACTGACCGTTTATTCCGGTTTAGCTTACCTCTATGAACACAGAGATTTATTAAGAGAATAAGGCCTTCCTACGCAAAACATCCGCCGCAGAATTATTGGAGGATTGCCGCGGAGGGTCACCTAAGTTTTGTGAGCATCTGGCATTATGTTTGAAAAATCAAAGTATGCTTGAGTATAGAAAAGCAATTTTAGGAGTGTCTTCAGGTGAAAATACTAATTAAATTTCTTTCAACGGGATTTTTTATAGGCTACTTTCCCTTGATTCCAGGCACCCTGGGCACTTTTGCAAGTGCCTTTATATACTGGCAGCTCCTGCCAAAAAACAACATCCTATTTTTGTTAATTACATTGGTAATGGTTGCGGTTTCCGTGCCCGTATGCACAAAGGCTGAAGTAGTATTCGGCAAAAAAGACGAAAAAAGAATAATTATCGATGAAATAGCGGGTTTTTGGGTTTCGATGCTTCTGCTTCCCCGTTCTTCGGGCGTCCTTTTCGCAGGTATCGTTCTGTTCAGGCTTTTTGATATTTATAAACCTTTCTTTATAAAAAAAGTGCAGGTTTGGAACGGCGGGCTTGGAGTGGTAGCAGATGATGTTTTTGCCGGCCTTTTCACGAACATTATTTTATGGGTATTTGTAGCAGTAAAAAATATATAGCTTATGAATAAATATTTAATAAGATCGTTAACGGTAGGCTCTCTTCAGGTTAACTGCTATCTTCTTGCGGACATTAACTCAAAAGAGACTATAATAATAGACCCCGGCGATGAGCCTAAAACTATAATAAAAGAAGTAAGTAAAAATGGTTTAAAGCCTATAATTATATTGAATACACACGGGCATATAGACCACATCGGAGCGAATAAATATTTAAAAAACCACTATAATATACCAATAGTTATTCATAAAGAAGATGCAGATTATCTTACTGACCCATCGTTGAACGGAGCAGGCCTTGTCGGTTACGCAGATAACCGGCAAAAAGCCGACAGGCTGCTTGAAAATAACCAAAAAATTGTGATAGGAAGCTTGGAGTTAAAAATAATCCATACCCCGGGGCATACACCCGGCGGGGTCTGTGTCATAACAGAAGGCCTCATATTTACCGGAGATACTCTTTTTTGCGGTTCGATAGGTAGATGGGATTTTAAGGGCGGGGATAAAGCCGCATTGGTCAAGTCTTTAGAAATATTTAAAAAACTTGATCCGAAGTTAATGGTCTTGCCCGGGCACGGCCCTTCAAGCACCCTGGAAGAAGAATTGGAAAGTAATCCGTACCTGGCAGGGGAATTTTAACTTCAACATATAATTGCAAATTGCAAAATTAAAAATGTAAAATTAAGGTGTCCCGCTGTGCGGGGATGTATTTAAATTAATCCCGCCTTGGCGGGATACATTAATTTTTCATTTTGCAATTTTCAATTTGCAATAGATCTTAGGGTGTCTATCCATGGATGCTTATCTTAAAGATTTTGTTTCATATATAGAGGCAGAAAAGGGCTTGAGCAAGAACACCGTCCTTGCATACACTTCAGACTTAAAACACTACTTCAAATACCTTGATAAAATAAAAAAGCCTCTATTGAATCTTGAACACCAGGACCTGACCGAATTTCTCTGGCAGAAGAAACTGGAGGGGTTAAAACCGCGTTCGTTAAGCCGCCTCATAGAAACATTGAGGCAGTTCCACAGGTTCCTTATAATCGAAGGATATACGTCAAATGACCCGACTCTAGACCTATTGGCCCCTCGCATCCCGGCAAAGCTTCCCAATATGCTTACTAACGAAGAAGTAGAGCGCCTCCTTTTTACTATATCCGGAGAAAAGGAGCGCCAGATAAGGAACAGGGCTATGGTAGAGCTTATGTATGCCTCAGGTTTAAGGGTATCTGAACTTGTCAATCTGACCGCAGAAAACCTTGATCTTAGCCTCGGGTTTGTGAAGGTATTTGGAAAGGGAAATAAAGAAAGGATAGTCCCTGTAGGTAAAACAGCGCTAAAGTTTCTGGCGAAATACCTTGAATTAAGGAATAAAAACCCCAGAAACCAGGGAAAACACGAATTGTTTTTGACTAAATTAGGCACCAAAATGTCCAGGATAGAATTCTGGCGCCAGCTTAAAAACCACGCAAAAAAAGCCGGAATTACAAAGAATATGACGCCGCACGTCCTGCGCCATTCTTTTGCCTCTCACATGCTTGCCCACGGTGCGGACCTGAGGTTCGTACAGGAGATGCTGGGCCACAGCTCAATTGCAACCACGCAGATATACACTCATGTCGACAAAGAAAGGTTAAAAGAACTCCACAAAAAATACCATCCCAGAGGTTGATCCTGAAATTTAGCGGCAAGTAAGAATTAAAAGTTAAAAATTTGATATAATCATTTTATGAAAACAGTTGGAAAAAGATCGGAAAACCAGATAGATTTTCATGCTTCCGCAGAAAAACTTAAAACCGGGGCGCTGTTTAATGATGAGATGCAAAAACTTGCGCTTACATACGGTGGTTTTTTTAAGAAAGGTGTTTACAGGTACAAAACGCATGAAGATGCAAATAAACATTGGGAAGACAGCCTGGTAAAAAATGTTGCAAGGAAAAACATTAATGGAAAATGATGTTTCAAGGCCGGCTACATTGGATGATTTAAAAAAACTTGTTGAGGCTTTAAACAAGGAGAATGCAGATTATATCCTTATAGGCGGTTACGCCCTTTATGCCCATGGTTTGTATCGGACAACGACAGATATAGATATATTAGTCCCGCCTAATGAGGAATCAGGAAAAAAAGTCATAAATGCGCTTCTTGTTTTACCCGATAGAGCAGCCCGTGATATAGATGTTTCGTGGTTCGAAGAAAAAGATACAATAAGGTTGGCTGATGAAATTGTTGTAGATATAATGTTTAATGCTGCAGGCGAAACATATGAATCTTTAAAAAAATACATGGAAGTTATAAAGATAGACGGCATCCCTGTTAAAACTATCAATCTTGAAGGCCTCTTGCTTACCAAAAATACTTTCCGTGAAAAGGATCTTACGGATAAAAAACTCCTAAAAAGCATTTTAAACGAAATAAACAAGTCATAAACAGAGAACAAATGACTATAATTAAAAAAATAATATTCATAGGTATTATTTTACGTACGATATCTGCCAGCTCTGTTTTCGGCCAGGATGTCATTACTACTTTTGCCGGAACCGGAACTTACGGTTATTCAGGCGACGGAGGGTTGGCCGCTTCAGCCAGGCTATATAATCCTAAAGGAGTAGCGGTTGATAATAATTCGGGAGTTGTTTATATCTGTGATAGTAATAATCATCGAATACGGAAAGTAAACGCTTCGGGAATAATATCAACTTTTGCCGGAACGGGAACAGCCGGTTTTTCAGGAGACGGCAGCCTTGCAACTTCAGCTGAACTTGATACACCTTATGGAGTAGCGGTTGACACTTCAGGGAATGTCTATATCTCTGACCAGGGTAACAACCGGATACGGAAAGTAAACACTTCAAGCACAATAGCAACTTTTGCCGGAGGCGGGACCGGTGGTTTAGGCGACGGCGGCCCTGCAACCTCCGCCCAACTTAATAGTCCTTACGGAGTAGCGGTTGATTCTTCAGGGAATGTCTATATCTCTGACCAGGGTAACAACCGGATACGGAAAGTAAACACTTCAGGCACAATAGCAACTTTTGCCGGAGGCGGGACCGGCGGTTTAGGCGACGGCGGCCCTGCAGTCTTAGCTCAACTTAATAACCCTTATGGAGTAACGGTTGACACTCAAGGGAGTGTCTATATCTCTGATTATACTAATAATTTAATCAGGAAAGTAAACGCTTCAGGCACAATAGCAACTTTTGCCGGAGGCGGGGTCGGCGGTTTAGGCGACGGCGGCCCTGCAACTTCAGCCCGGCTCACAAATCCCAGTGGTATAGCGGTTGATGATTTAGGGAATGTTTATATTTCTTCCTTTATTGATTTTCGAATACGGAAAGTGGACACTTCAGGAATAATATCAACTTTTGCGGGGACTGGAATTGCAGGTGATTCAGGCGACGGAGGGAAAGCTACGTTAGCTCAGATAAGTAATTCTTACGGAGTAGCTGTCGATACTTCAGGGCATGTTTATATCTCTGACTATAACAGTCATCGAATAAGGAAAGTTATTTTGGGGCGCGGGGCTATTGCAGGGCAGGTATTAGATTCTTATGGAAAAACAGCGGTTTCGGGAGTGCTCATAGAAATATTGCAGTCGGGTGTGCTTAAATCAAGTACGACAAGCGATACGTTCGGAAATTATGCAGTCAAAGTTGATACCGGGGTTTATAATGTGCGGGCTTCTTTGACAGGCTACCAACCTCAGACTAAAAACGGGTATAATGTAAAAACTAGTTCGACTGTAACGGTAAATTTTTCCCTTGCACGGATCATCGGCGTTATTTCCGGAAAAGTAACAAAATCGGACGGAACAACGGCGGTTTCAGGAGCGCTCGTAGAAGCAATGCAATCCGGAGTAACAAAAGCAAGCATTAATACGAATACAAGCGGCAATTACTCAATGAAAATAACTCCGGGGACGTATGATGTAAGAGTGTCTTCTACAGGTTATGAGCCCCAGCTTAAAACAGGTTATACCGTAGCCGATGGTTCAACTGCCACAGTAAATTTTTCTCTTCTGCAGATCCCAGGTGTTATTTCAGGCAAAGTGACAAAATCAGACGGAACAACACCTGTCCCAGGAGCCCTTATAGAAATATTACAGTCCGGCGCAGTTAAAGCAAGCGCAACAAGCGATATAAGCGGCAATTATTCTATAACAACAGATGTGGGAACCTATAATGTAAAGGCATCTAAAACAGGATACCTGTCCCAGACAAAAACCGGGTATGACGTGACAACCGGTTCGACAAAAACCGTTGATTTTTTGCTTGTCGAGCTTTCTGCAGCTAAAACAGGCGTCATTTCAGGTAAAGTTACACGGTCAAATGGCACAACTCCTGTCTCCGGAGCGATGGTAGAAGCGTTAATTTCAGGAATAACAAAAGCAAATGCAACAACAGATGCAAGCGGCAATTATTCTATAAGAGCAGGGACGGGGACATATAATGTAAAGGCATCTAAAGCAGGGTACATGTCACAGACAAAAACCGGATACTATGTGGCAGACGGTTCGACAAAAACCGTTAATTTTTCGCTTGTCGAGCTTGCGGCAGCCAAAACCGGGGTTATTTCAGGGAACGTGACACGGTCGGACGGCATAACACCTGCTTCCGGAGCGGTAGTAGAAGCATTAATTTCCGGAATAACAAAAGCAAATGTAACAACAGATCTGTACGGCAATTATTCTATAACAGTAGGGACGGGGGCCTATGACGTAAAGGCATCTAAAGGCGGGTACCTGTCTCAAACAAAAACAGGGTATGACGTGACAACAGGATCGACAAAAACCGTTAATTTTTCGCTTGTAGAGCTTTCAGGGGGCAGCTATGGCGAAATTGCCGGAAGAGTGACAAAATCCGACGGAGTGACACCTGTTTTTGGTGCGGTAATTGAGGTATTTGAGGCAGGCGTGGAAAGATCAAATGCGATGACCGATATAGACGGTTATTATTACCTGGCGGTATCGACAGGGATTTATGATATAAAAGCTTCTATTACAGGATTTCAATCTCAGACAAAAACCTTTTATGCGCTGGACAGCGCGTCGTTAGTTACTGTAGATTTTTCTTTAGTTGAGGAAATACAGGAAAAACAGGAGATACCTCACGACGACAAAGTGATCGCTCTCGGAGATAACTTGTTTAATCCGAGGGCGGGCGGGACATGCAAGGTATGGTTTAACCTTTCACAACCGGGCGATGTAACGATAAAAGTGTATGATTTTATGGGCTCTCAGGTAAGAACCGGCCTGGACAATGCAAACCATGCTTCGGGGATATCCCAGTGGAACTGGGACGGTAAAGATAATGACGGGAAAATCGTCCCGCCCGGCATCTATATTCTGTATTTTAAATACCCGGGTGGAATTATAAAAAGAAAAATAGGCGTAAAATGAGACAACACAACAAGACACAAGACACAAGACTATACTATATTGCTTAGGAATTATGGATGAACATAGCAAAACGTAACTTAGTAATTATATTTTTATTTTGTATTTTATTCATGCAAAGTAAGTTGTTCGCGGACCAGCCTGCCGGGGTGTTCCTTGGGCTGCCTGTATCAGCAAGGGCAGGGGGAATGGCTGATTGTTTTACCGCTTTGGCTGATGACCCGTTCGGCGCATATTATAACCCGGCCGGAATATCGTTTATTAGATATCCTGCAGCTTCTTTTTCATACCAGGAGTACTTAGTAGATACAAACGGTACTTTTGCGGCAATAGCTGTTCCGGGAAGGAATTTCAGTATGAGTATCGCACCCGGATTTGTTACGATGCAAGAAGAACCTATATATGATTCCTTGTGGAATGATACAGGAAAGAAATTCAAGTTCCAGGCAACGATAGTCCCAGTATCAGGTGCATACAGGATTGGAGGCTTTTCTTTAGGGGCTTCGGCTAAATACTATAAAGAAGAGATAGCTGATGAAGCGCAAGACGTTTCAACGTTTGATGCCGGCATAATTTATAAGTTTAAAAACATAAGTTTTGGCGCATCCTGGCTTAACATGAACGGTAAATTGTGGGATTATGACCTTCCGGGTACGATAAAATACGGTGCCGCCTGCAAGATCATGAAAACAAACCTTCTTTTTGATTACAATTCTCAAATTAATATAAGGAAGGATTCTTATAATTTGGGCGGAGAGGTTGCGCTGTATGAAGCTTTGTTTATAAGGTTCGGGTATAAGTTAAAAGACGAGTTTGGCGGGTTAAGCTATGGTTTAGGCATTAAGATCGGCAAATTTGATATTGATTATGCATCTTCAAACTACAGCGAGCTTGGAGTGACCCAGAGAGTAGCCTTGAACTGTCGTTTTAGCGGTGAAAAGGCGGAAGAGCCTGTAAAAAGAAAGGAAGAGAAGGTCAGCCGTGTTAAAAAACTGGAAAAAGGCTCAAGGATAGCCGTCTGCGAATTTAAGGCTGAAAACACTTCTCAAGCCAGTGTTTCGATGCTAAGACGTGCCATATTTAACGAACTTAGTTCGAACAGGAAGTTCGAAACGCTTAGCAAGGAAAATATGGAAACGGCCCTTACCAAAAAGGGGTTTAAATCGACAGGGTGCACAAACGATGAATGTGCAGTTAGAATGGGAAAGGCCCTTAAAGTAAAAGTTGTCTTAACAGGTTCATTATCAAAGACTGAGGATACTTATCACATTAAAATTTCATTGGTAGAGGTCAAAACCGGAGAGGTTATGCAGTCCATTGCCCAGGATGCGACCTTGGCCACGTTATTACAGGCCTGCAAGCAAATCGTTGAAAGAATAGAATAGCTGTATGTCCTGTTTGAAATCAATTTAAAAAAGCCGTCATTCCTGCCCCCGATTTAGGGCATTCGAGGGTAAACTCCAGCAGGAATCCAGAGAAGTTGTTTGTCGTCGATATTCCTGGATTCCCGCTAAAGGCATGCAGGAATGACAAAATATGTTGGAGAGTAGTGAAAATATAATAAAATAAAATGTTGATTTTTGTGCGTAAAATAGATAAAATAACGTCAGTCAATGCATTGAAAAACTCCGTTTTTTTAACGGAAATCATAGCCGGGGAGTTGTTATGAAAAAAATTATATTTTTATCAGCTGTTATCTGTATAAATTGTTCCTTTGTTTATGCCGCCTTATCTCAAAAGATTAATTTTCAGGGCCAGCTGACAAATTCAAACGGCAGCCCTGTGACAGGTACCGTTTCCATGACTTTCAATATCCATGACGCCTTGACGGGAGGGAATACCCTAAAAACCATAACTAATTCAAGCGTTTCATTTAATGAAAACGGATTGTATAACGTTGAGCTGGATTTAACGGGTTTAAACTTAAACCAGGATATGTGGCTCGGCATTAAGGTGGGCTCGGATTCCGAGATGACGCCCAGGGTCCCCATACTTCCTTCCGCATCTTCAATTTTTTCAATAACGGCCCAGAGCGCTCAGGCTTCCCAGGATAGCAGCCAGTTGGGAGGCATAAGCGCTAATTCTTACTTCTTAAAATCAGGCGGCACGCTAACAGGCCAGATAAACATGGGAAATTTCTCTATACTTACATCGAGCTCTATCGTAGGGATAACAAAGATAAAATGGGCTGACGGGTCTACAAGCACCCATGCGGCGTCATGCAGCGGCGCCGACATGACAAAAGCGACTTATGATGTTAACTCAAACAATAGCGTTGACGATTCAGAGAGGCTGGGCGGAGCATTGCCTTCCATATATTTAACTAAAGCTGTTGCCACCACTACTTACTTGCCCTTATCTGTTGCCGCGACTACATATTTGAAATTAGCTGTAGCTAATACAGCTTATATGAAATTATCCGGAGGCACTCTTGGCGGCAAATTGAACATGAGCAATTTTTCTGTTATTTCTTCCAGTTCCATAGAAGGCATATCAAAGATAAGATGGGCAGACGGGTCTGTAAGTACCCATGCAGCCTCGATGAGCAGTGCTGATATGACAAAGTCCACCTATGATACAGATACAGATAATATAGTTGACAATTCAGAAAGGCTTGGCGGCAGCCTGCCTTCCCTATATTTAACTAAAGCTGTTGCCACTACTACTTACCTGCCTTTAGCTGTTGCATCCACTACGTATTTGAGATTGTCTGTTGCCAATACCACTTATATGAAATTATCCGGCGGGACGTTTAGCGGTGACATAACTTCATCGCAAAACAGATTGCAAATATCTACTAATGTGTATACAGTCGGCTATTCCTCAGCTGCCGCATTTTACGGAGACGGCTCAAACCTCAGCCTGGGCAGGTCATACGGAGAGATGTTTGCAACTGCTTCTGCGGATCTTAGTGACGTAACCGTTGCCGGCACTTATTTGAAAGCAGCCACTGTTACTACAGCTGGTGATCTTAAGAATTTCACCCATTCATCAGGAAGGTTGACTTATACTGGAACAAAAACAAAGATATTTAAATGCAGCGTTTCTTTAACCTCGGCAGTAGCCGCAGGCACACACCTGACAGGTTATAAGATCTATAAAAATGGGGCGCCAATTGCAAAGAGCGAAATATTATCTGTAACTGGAACAACAGCAATTAATAGATCGGATGTTAATCTTGGATGTCTCGCCCAATTAAACCAAAATGATTTCCTTGAACTTTGGCTTACAACCACTGATGCAATTATAGATGTGACAGTATCCTATTTGAATTTTAGTTTAACAGAGGTGCAATAGGAGCATAAATATTTTTTAAAATAAAATGAAAATAAAAAACTGTTATAAATTTATTTTATTGTTTCTCTATGGTTTTCTGTTTTTTTATTCCAAATGCCTGGCGGCAAGCGCGAGCGCTAACTATACGCTTGTCAATTACAGCTTGAATTCAAGCGCGGCAGCGGGGCTTTCCTCTGAAAATAACAAAGCGAAGGCGGCGATAGGGCAGAACATAGTTGTCTTAAGCGAAAGCCCGCTTTATAAGTCCCTGCCGGGCTACATCTCCGGGATTACGGCTACTGCGCTGACCTTTGCCTCGGATACCCTGGACAACGTTTACGTTTACCCTAACCCTTATAAGCCAAGCTCACAGGGAAGCATTTATCAGGCCCAGTACCTGACGTTTAAAAACCTTCCCCAGAGAGCTACAATAAAAATTTTCAGCCTCTCGGGTGAGTTGATAGCCGCGCTTGAAAAAGATTCAAGCTTGAACCAGTGCCAGTGGGTTCCGAAAAATGATGCCGGGAACCGGTTGTCGAGCGGTTTATATTTTTATTACATTACAGATGGCCAGGGAAGAAAATCAAAAGGCAAATTTACCGTAATACGCTAAAAAACGAAACGCTGTATGAAGAATAAATCCGGAATTATCCTTGTTTTATGGTTTGCGCTTGCAGGTTTTGCTTCTATTTCAAAAGCGGCTCTATTTTCCAGGGATGACGCAGGGACTACTTCGGCACAGTTTTTAAAACTCGGGACAGGCGCAAGGCCTGTTGCCATGGGCGAGGCCTTCACCGGCCTGGCAGACGACATAAATGCGATATACTGGAACCCTGCAGGCCTGACAAACATAAATAATAGGGAAATTACAGCAATGAGGGCTCAGTGGTTCGAAGACGTTTCTTTCAACTGGGCAGCCTATACTCAGCCTGCCTTTGGCGGCAGTCTCGGGTTAGGGTTGTTTTATCTCGGGTCAGGTGATATAAAAAAATACGACAATACAGGTAAGGCAAGAAACGAGTCTTACAGCGGTTTTGACTCTGCTTTAAGCGTTTCCTACGCAAGGCAGTCGCTCTCTATACCGCTCGGCATTACAGTGAAGTTCCTGAATTCAAAACTGGAGGAGGAGTCTGCCTCTGGCATTGCTGCGGATATAGGGTTGCTTAAGACGCTATCCAAAGCAAAAGATATTATTTTCGGCCTTGCCCTGCAAAACATAGGGACAGGTTTAAAGTATGTCCAGGATAACTCACCGCTTCCTTTGACGTTGAGGGCAGGCGTTTCGTTTAAACAGCTCAACAAAAAACTCCTTCTTGTTTCAGACCTGAACTTTCCCGTTGATAATGAAATAAATGCACACCTGGGAGCCGAATACAAACAGAATTTTGGCGCGTTTGACCTGTTCCCCAGAGTAGGTTTTAAGACAAATACGGTCCGCTCTAGGGATGTTTTGTCCGGGGTTTCCGGAGGCTTCGGCATTTCTTATAACGATATAAGCGTAAACTACGCCTGGGTCCCGTATTGGGAGCTGGGAGCTACCCAGAGGGTTGACATCGGGTTTAAGTTCAGCGAAACAAAAAAGAAAATAAAAATAGACTATTCCTCATATTCATCGCAGTATGCCTGTGTTGATTGTGTTAACATAGCAGCTCAAAACATCCACTTCGATTTCGGCAATTATAGCGTCAAAGAAATAGAAATGCCGATCCTGGATACCGTAGCCGCTCTGATATTCAAATACGACCCTTACAAAGTGCGCATTTCAGGGCATTCTGACACCGTGGAGGATAAAGCTTTTGGCAAAGATATCTCTTTTATGAGAGCGAATTTTGTTATGAAGTATTTAGTTGAAAGAGGCGTTCCGCAGGACAAGATTTATGCGGCAGGCTACGGGAGTGATTTACCCGTAGAACCTAACGACGCCGAAGCGGGGCGAAGCAAAAACAGGCGGGTAGAGTTTTTAATAACCGATAATAAAGGCGGAGAAGAATTAAAGTTTTCACTTTATGCTTCTTTAAAGGAAAAAGAAGAACTTATAAACATGGATTTAAAGCTTGGCCAGAGCCTATTTGCAGAAGATAACTATGATAAAGCTATAGAGGAATTTAAAAAAGTTTTACAGCTTGACCCTGACAATACCGAGGCCAAAGAGTATATAAGGAAGGCCGAAGACATGAAAATCGGCAAAAAGAGCGTAACGGCTGATAATATAGATAAAAAGATAACCAGGATGCGCGGGTATTTTCAGAATGGGCAGGAGTTATTTAAAAAAGGAAAATACAGGAAATCAATTAAAGAATTTGAAAAGGTTTTAAAAATAGACCCTATGCATGTCAAATCTATGAGATATATCTTGCGTGCCACAGAAGAGATTAATAAATAGCATCCCATCCCCGTTGTCCCTCATAATTGTTTTTTCTTTAAACTGTCAAATTTGAAGTAAGTTGAAATATGATTGAAAATTGAGTATAATTTATAAAGTTTCATTATTCTGAACGGAGGCGTAACGTGAAAGAAATCAAGGACAAGAACGACCTGGCTCTCGTTGAAAAACTTCAGGAAGGATATAAATCTATCAAGGACCAGCTGTCAAAGGTCATAGTGGGACAGGACGAAGTTATTGAAAAACTTTTAATAGCGCTTTTTTCTAAGGGCCATGTTTTGATAGTAGGGGTGCCCGGCCTTGCAAAGACACTCCTTATCTCAAGCCTTGCAAACATCCTGGACCTCAATTTTAGCAGGATACAGTTCACTCCTGACCTTATGCCCGCGGACATTACAGGCACTGAGCTGATAGAACAGGATCCGTCTACAGGCAAAAGGAGTTTCAGGTTCGTCAAAGGGCCGTTGTTCGGGCAGATAATCCTTGCAGATGAAATAAACCGCACTCCTCCTAAGACCCAGGCAGCTCTGCTCCAGGCGATGCAGGAATATAAGATAACAGCAGGCGGCCAGACCTATCCTTTGATGCTTCCTTTTTTTGTTCTGGCTACCCAGAATCCCATAGAACAGGAAGGTACCTACCCTTTGCCGGAAGCGCAGCTGGACAGGTTTTTCTTTCAGATAAATATTGATTATCCGAGCGCAGAACAGGAAAAGGCGATCATTACGCGGACGACCGGTGCCTACGAACCTAAACTTGAGAAAGTGCTGGCTGCAAATGAAATTTTAAGCCTTCAGGAAATTGTGAGAAAAGTCCCTGCCTCGGACCATGCAGTCGATTTTGCTGTCCGTTTGACCAGGTCATCGAGGCCGAATGAAAAAGACTCACCTGATTTTATTAAGCAGTTCGTAAGCTGGGGAGCCGGCCCGCGCGGAGCCCAGGCCTTGATAATCGGCGCCAAGGCGAGGGCTATCCTGTCCGGCCGCTATGCGGTTTCAATAGAAGATATTAAGGAACTGGTTTACACGAGCTTGCGGCACAGGGTTTTAGTTAATTTTCATGCAGAAGCTGAAGGAATAACCAGCGAAGAGATAATAAAGCGGTTGTTAGCTCAAGTCGCAAGCGAATAAACTAAGCGGAACTAAAGTAAATTCAAAATGAAAAATGAAAAATGCAAAATTAATGTGTCCGCTATGGCGGACGTATTAAAATTATTCGCAAAAGGCGAATACCTCAATTTTGCATTTTGCATTTTGCAATTTGCATTTAAGTCAGCTGCAATAGGCGGTCTGACTTTATGAAATTTTTCGATCCGGTTTCTCTGGCAAAACTTGCAAATATGCATATCCGGGCAAAATCCGTGGTAGAAGGCCTTTTGTCCGGGCTGCATAACAGCCCTTATAAAGGGCATTCGCTTGAGTTTTCCCAGCACAGGGAATATTCCTACGGCGACGAGTTAAGGCATATTGACTGGAAGGTTTTCGGCAGGTCCGATAAATTCTTCATAAAACAATTCCAGGATGAAACAAATTTAAGGGGCTATATACTTTTAGACGCTTCAGGTTCCATGAACTTTGCCTCAAGCGGGCATATAACCAAGCTTGATTATGCCAAATTTCTTGCCGCTTCATTGGCCTACCTTTTCCTTCACCAGGAGGATTCCGCATCTTTGAGCGCTTTTGATTCCGGCCTTCGTTTTTATCTTCCTCCAAGGCACCAACTCTCGCATCTTTCGGTAATCTTTGATAAATTAGAGGAATTATCAAGCGGAGGCGAGACCGAGATAGAAAATGTCCTGAAGCTGTTCGGCCAATATTTAAAAAAGCGGGGGCTTATAATCTTTATCTCCGACCTCTTAGCGGACCCGCAGAACGTCCTTAAGGCCTTAAAATACCTGCGTTTCAGGCACCATGAGATAATCGTCCTTCAGGTGCTTGACCCAAGTGAGGTAAAATTCCCTTTCCTGGGAGACAATCTTTTCATCCATCTGGAAAATGAAAAAGAAATCTTTGCCGATGCGGATACGCTGCGGGCAGAATACATAAAACTTTTCAAACAATTCCTGGATGAATACAAAACCGGTTTCCGCAAGGCCGATATAGATTATTATTTGATAACCACAGATACACCGGTCGAGATCGCCCTGGGACAGTGCTTGAGCAATAGAAGCTAAAAAACATAGCGTAGAGCGTATAGCGGATAGCGTAGAGAAAAGCTAAAACATGAACAGACTTTGACGTTCCTATACGCTCTACGCTATCCGCTATCCGCTTTCAGTTAAATATATGAATCTTTCTTTCCTTAATATTTCAATTCTCTGGGCCTTGCCTGTAGTATTATTACCGCTTATACTCCATCTTTTTTTCAAGAAGAACCCGAAAAAACAAGAGTTCAGCGATTTTCGTTTTATCTATCTTGCATTACAAAAACTGCAGAATAAATTCAGGTTGAGGCAGTATTTATTGCTTTTAACCAGGATGCTTATACTCTTTCTTTTGGTATTGTTTTTTGCAAAACCGATACTGCAATTCAACTTGCAGAAAGGTTCCGAAAGTAAAGATAACCTGATAGCCCTGGTTTTATTGATAGATACTTCATATTCCATGGACTACAACCAGGAAGGCAGGCCGCGCTTTGAACATAACAAAGTGATAGCAAAAAAGATAATTTCTATGCTTTCTGCAAGAGACAGGATAGGCATCATAGCATATTCAAACAGGATAGAAGCTGCAACACCCAGCCTGAGCAACGACAAGAAATACCTTTTAAAGATAATCGATGAGCTGAAGGTTACTAACCGTCCGACCGATTTCAGCGCGGCGTGGCCTGTCTTAAAACAGCTCCTGGGCCAGTTCCCGGCGTCAAACCAGGCGGCGGTCGTACTTTCCGACCTTGCTTCTCACGGGTTTAACACAACCCTGCCGGAAGATGACAGGAGCATCAAGGTGTTTTATTTTAAGCCAAAAGGGGGGGATAACTATTGGTTAAATGAAGTAAAAGCGGGGTTCTCTGATGTTCAAAACATGTGGAATATAGAATCCGTGTGCAGGTTTGATTCCGGAAAGTACCCATTTTTATGGCCTGTGAACTATTTTATAGACAATAAGAAGGCAGGCAGTGATGTCCTTGATGTTTCATCGAAAGACAAAATAAAGGTTTTTTTCTCCTGCCCGGGTGAAACCGACGGCCTGCCTTTCAGGGCCAGGCTGGAACAGGATAACCTGGACAGGGATAATAATTATTACTTACTGCTTGACCAGCCAAAAAAATGCAAGACCTGGATAGTCGACGGGGACCCGAGGTTCGGAGGCGTTACGTCCGAGAGTTTTTATTTAAAGAATGCCCTCTTAAATGCCGTAACAGTAGGCGAAGACAAGGTAGATGAAACGCAGTTAAAGCCTCCCGGAGTCGTTATCCTTGCAAATTTAAGGAAAGACCATGAAAATATAGACCGGTTCATAAACTCCGGAGGAGGGGCGCTTATTTTTCTTGGCGACAGGACAGCTGATGAATTCAATCCCGATTACCTGCCGGGGAATATCGGTTCCAGGTTTGAGAAAACCCAAAGCATAAACTGGGAATCCAAGGACCATGTTTTGAACAAGTTAATGGATATGTCCGAATTTGAGATCGCCAATATCGCCGTAAATCAGGGTTTTGTGCTTCAGGCAAAACCGGGTTCTCAGGTACTGGCGAGCCTTTCATCGGGCTGGCCTTATCTGCTTGAATCGAAGTACGGCGACGGCAGGGTTATCCTGTGCGCGACCAGGGCAAACCGCGAGTGGGGCAACATCGTAAGTAAAACCGTTTTTATGCCCCTGATAAAAAATATCGCAGCTTATTTGTCCGGTGGTGCCGAGGAAACGAATACAGCTTCTTTAAAAATAGGCGAAGCTTTTAGGTATAAAACTTCTATGCCGGATAGCAGGGTTCTTAAGCCCGACGGCACTGTCGTAAAGGCTGTAAAGGGAGGCGAAGAGGCTCTTTTTACCGATACCGAAGAACCGGGCATATATGCTATGGTTTCAGGCGGCAGGGTTATAAAAAAGTTTGCGGTAAATCTAGACACATCTATTGAAAGCGAGCTTTCACCCGCGGGCGATACAAGCCTTAAGAGGTATTTTTCAAAGAATTACCTCATAAAGCTTGACGAAGCTAACTGGGAAAGCCAGTTCATTTCGGCCATATCCGGAAAAGATATATCCAGATGGCTGCTCCTAATCATATTTTTGCTTATAATAGCCGAAATTTATCTTGCAAACCCGATGTCTAAAAAAATAAATTAGAGGGGAAATCATAGATGTCCCAATTTGGTGTCATACCCGCGAACAGACTGTGTCGCAATCGGTAAAAATGAAGGTTTTGTCATTGCGAGGCGTCTTTTGCCGAAGCAATCCATATTTTAACGACGAGATTGCTTCGCCTTCGGCTCGCAATGACATTCTGGCACCTCCTCTCCTGCCGGAGAGGTTTCACAGGAGAAGAATACTATGATGATTTTGAGGATACTTCTTGTTATAATCTTTTCAATAAATCTTTGTTTTTCCCAGGAAGGGAATTATTTTAAGTTCGTACAGCTGAAATATGACGGCAAATGTGACCCTTACCCGGAGGCCTGGCAGGATATACTGGAGTTTATTACCACTACTACTACAATAAAACCGCTCAAGGAAAGGAAACTGGTCACTTTAGATGACGAAGAACTGTTCTCATACCCGTATTTGTTCATCCTGGGCACAGAAAGCTTCCCGGGTTTAAGCGATAAAGACTGTGCTGTGATTAGGAGGTACCTCTCTAACGGCGGGATGATATTTGCCGAGGATTCTTCCGGGATAAAAGGCAGTGCTTTTGATTCTTCCTTCAGGAAAGAAATAGCCAAGGCCTTTCCTGAAAGCAAGCTTAAAAAACTGCCCTTTGACCACCCGCTTTACAGGGCTTATTATCTGTTAAGAAAGGTGGGAGGGAGGCGTTTGACAAATAATTATATGGAAGGAATAGATATTTCAGGAAGGACTGCGCTCATCTATTCGCAGAATGACCTTATCGGTGCCTGGGCAAAAGACCGTCTGGGGAATTACTTGTGGCACTGCCTGCCCGGGGAAGAGACCCAGAGGTTTGAAGCGCAGAAACTGACCTTGAACCTGATAATGTATTTTGTCACAGGCACCTATAAAAGCGATGCTGTGCATAAACCGTACATACAGGAAAAGCTGGGAAGATAATAATATGGCAATTTCGAAATCCGAAGCACTAATTTCGAAAAAAATCGCAAACTTAAAAAAGCAAAATATTTTTTCTTTTTGCCTATTGGTCATTGATTATTTTTTCGAGATTCGAAATTGGTTATTCGAGATTGGAACTATAAATGAGCATTGAACTATTTAAATTTGATTATATTTTTGCTCTGTCTGTGCTTTTAGCCGCAGGCGGGCTGGTTTTGCTTTGGCATCTGCAGAACAGGAAGGCTGTTTTTTTATGGAGGGCGGCCAACATTGTAGTCCTTTTACTGCTTATCTGCCAGCCTGTGCTGGTAAATTATTCGAGCGACGACAGGCCCCTGGTGGCTGTTGCCGTAGATGTTTCTCCGAGCATGGTGACAGCAGGCCGGATAAAGACAGTGGAAGATATCCTGGAGCGAAACTATGAATCTTTGAGCGAAAAGCTAAGGCTTAAAAACTATGTTTTTTCGTCTTTGTCAGGCCAGTTAAATACCGGCCTTGATAAATATTTGAAAGACAAAAAATCAGCGGAATCGCTGGGTTTTTATACGGACCTCTACAGGTCGCTGTGGGACATAAGAAGAGAGAACGGCGAGAAATTGTCCGGCATAATACTTCTTTCGGACGGGAACCATAACGCCGGTACCCTGCCGGAGTCCTGGATAAAAGAGCTGAATATCCCTGTTTTCCCTGTCAATTTAGGAAATAAAGGCGGCTTAAAAGACCTGGCCATAAACGGTTTAAAAGTCAGCGATTTTGCTTTCAAGAACCTTCCTTTGAAGATAACGGTAAACTTAAGCGCTATCGGTTTTTCTGGCAGGTATGCCACGGTAAATTTAAGAAGGATTGATTCGAACGCAACACTTGCGTCGCATACGGCCAAAATAAACTCGGATAATGAGAGTTTTGATGCCGTCCTTGATTATACGCCGAGCCTGAGCGGCAGGTTCATGTATGAAGCCGAAGCCCTGCCTTTAAAAGGCGAAACAACCCTTGCAAATAACAAAAAACGATTTTATCTTGATATAATCCGCGACAAAATACGGGTGCTTTACCTCTGCGGCCAGCCGGGCCCGGAATATTCTTTTTTAAGGCACTATCTCAAAAACGACCCGCTGGTTGAGCTGGTATCTTTTGTTATCTTAAGGAACCCTGAGAACATTACCCTGGTATCGGATTACGACCTGTCCTTGATACCGTTTCCGGTGGAAACGATATTTGTCAGTGACCTGAAGAATTTTGATGTCTTTATACTTGATAACTTTACTTACCGGAGGTTCGGTTTCCTGCCGGAATACCTTGCCAATATCAAGAGATGGGTGGTTGAAAAGGGCGGCGGGCTTATCATGATAGGAGGAGAAAATTCTTTCGGGAAAGGCGGCTGGGCCGGGACTCCTCTGGAAAGTATCCTGCCTGTGATATTCGATAAACCGCAGGACGAAGACGAGAACGGGCTGTTCAGCCCTAAAATAGAGGATACGCGGCAGGACATAATGAGGTTAAACGATGACGAAAAAAAGAACCTGGAACTCTGGAAAAACGCCCCGCAGCTTGAGGGCTGCCAGGCGCTTGTTAAAAACTTAAATGCAAAGGTATTGCTGCGCCATCCATGGAAGAACTGGGTTGTGCTGGCCTCGTGGGATATAGGAAAAGGCAGGGCTGCCGCGCTTGGGGCCAATACGACCTGGCGCTGGGCTTTAGCCGGCCAATCAACGGAATTGTATTATAGTTTCTGGAAAAATATGATCCGCTACCTTTCGCATTCCGAAAAATCGTTCGAAGGGAAGATAAACTTAGACAGGCCGGAATACTTTTCCGGGCAGGAATACAGCTTAAAGCTAAGGGGGAACAAAGACCTGAATAGGAAAAATATGAAGCTTGTCCTGGTGGAGCCGTCAGGACAAAGGTCTGAACTGGAGGTTAACAAAATAAGCGAGAAAGAATGGGAAGCCAAAGGCGTATTTAGGGCCAGCGGGAAATACTCTTTTCAGTTTTATTTAAATGAGAACGGGGTTTTTGCTGCCAAGGATTCTGCCGGCGTGGACGTAAAACCATTTTTATTGCAGGAAAAAACGAACCTGAAACAGAACGATGAGCTCTTAAACAGCGCAGCCGCAGAGTCGGGCGGGGAATACTTTGATAAAGATGAAATATTGGTAAATAAGTTGTATAGTAAATTAAGGGATATAAAAAAGAGGGCTGTAATTAACAAAACAACTCTGTGGTCAAACCCCTGGCTTATGGCTCTTATTATCTTGAGTTTTTTAGGCGAGTGGATATACAGAAGAAAAATCGGGCTGTGGTGAAAACAATTGGAAAATTAGGCTGTTGACGGACTCCTAAGGTGTCATTGCTTCTCCCGCAAAGCGGGAGAAGCAATGACAGAAAATCAAGTTCAGCAACAGCCTCATTTGAAATATTACAATCCCGCAGAATTCACTGAAAAATGCTCGCTCATCACTGGCTCCACGGTTAAGGAGGTAAAAAATGTAAACCAAACTTCTCAATTGCACATCCCACCAAATCGTCAAAAAACAGGTATCAGTCAAGCCTGCAAGGTCAAACTAATCAAAAAATTAAATGTAAAAAACCCCTTGAATGTTTAATTAAATCTATTATAATAATAATGCAAGTTTAGAATAATCAAAATAATCCAAATAATCAAAAATGGAGGAAATATGTCTAACGAGAAGATTTTGATAGTTGATGATGATTCGGCAATACTACAGACATGTCTAAAAGCTGTCCAGAGTATGGCCTACGATGCTAAAGGTGTCAGCAGTGGTGAAGAAGCAGTTGAGGTGCTTAAAGAAGAACACGTTGACCTTGTTGTTACTGATTTACAGATGGGCGGTATGAGTGGAATAGACCTTCTCAAATATATAAAGGCTAACAATCCCAATACCAGTGTTATTATTATTACAGCTTACCCAAGTGCAGATAGTGCCATTGAATCCCTGCGTGCAGGCGTGAGCGACTATATAAAGAAACCCTTTAACGTTTTTGAGTTCAGGGATGCAGTCAAAAGATGCCTTGAGGCAAGAGCTGACCTGAAAGAAAAACATACAGAATCAGCTTCTTCAACAGCAAACAGGCCGGGTGCAGAATACAGCGCCAAAAATGAGGTTCTGACCACATACCAGGTAAGCAGGTACTGCGGTGTGACACTTACTACGGTAACGAACTGGATAGAACACGGGTTGATCCCTGCTTATAAAACGCCAGGCGGCCACAGAAGAGTTAAAAAAGATGACCTGATCGAATTCTTAAAAAACTACAACATGCCGATTCCTGATGAACTGAAATAGTCCAAAAAGCACCAATCCCACCTACGCGGTGGGATAAGGTCATGCCGGTTCCTGAAGGGCTTAAATAGAGTTTGTCCAAATAACACCGATTCCAACTACGCGGGGAACAAGGGTTAAGATATGGACAGGGTTTTACGTCTCATTCAAAGTATCGTAATAGCATTTTTTCTGTTCTTAAGCGCCATCCCCTGCCTGGCTGATACGGCAGCTTATGATTACCTCACAGGCGCTGGTACGAATAAATTTGCGTATGAAAAGAAAGGCGAAGCAAGCAACATTCCGGCTACAGGCCCTGACATATCCGGGCAAACCGTTATAACTTCATACCCAGCCATTGAGTCGGCCAACGACGTCCGCTACAATACTACAGATACCGCAAATAATAAGAGCGTAGCTCAAAACTTTAAGTTTATTATTGCCCAGAGCACTAAAACCATGAGCAACATCTACGTTGAATGGGAAGGGTACGGCTATTACAGCACTACTTACGGGGCATACTTTTACATCAGGAATTTCGGGAATAATACCTGGGAAGCGGTAGGCAACCATGCTAACAGCACAGACCAGGCTCTAACCAATAATTTTTCGTCCAATTTCGGCACATATATCAGTACAAATAACTATCTCTACCTTGCCGTATCGTCCATCAAAGCCACTGGCGGCAACAAGGCAACTCTCATGACCGATTATGTTAAAGTCATAATTACCTACGTTGATGACGTTACCGCTCCGGGTGCGATCACCACGTTATCCGGGCTTAAAGGGACTAACAGCGGCGAGGTGCGGTTGTCGTGGGTTGCGCCAGGCGATGACAACAGGACCGGAACCCTGGGTGCTGGCTCCAAGTTTCATATCTCAACTACCACCGTGTACAATAATGCTATAAGCCAAAGTTACTGGAACGGCCGAGGCACTACAACGCTGGCTGACGTTCAACTTTCAACGTCTGCGGTAAATCCAAATACCATACAATCTTACCTGCTTAGCGGCCTTAAGATCAAGACAACCTACTATATCCGTATCTGGACAAAGGATGATTACGGCCTCTGGTCCACAATATCGAACGGAACAACTGTTCAGGCCCAGGCTCCTGCACCTCAAAATGTAACGTTGCTCTCAGTTAGCAGTTCAAGTATCAGGGCCGGCTGGGGCAGGCAGAATGCAGCCGATGAATATAAACTACAGGTATCTACAAAATCGGTATTTTCTCCTCTATTTGCGTCTTCAAATACCACAGTCGTTTATATTACCTCACTAACCGTTACAGGGCTTTTGCCAAATACTACGTACTACCTGCGCGTTGGCCACAGGTATGACACTTACACGCGCTGGATGACTGCACCTGTGTACTATTCAACAGCTACCCGCTCAAATATCCCGGGCACTGCCTCACCTGCGTTTACTGCGGTGTTTCCTTCAAGCATTACTGTGCAGTGGACAGCAGGAATCCCAGGTAACCCTTCAGGGACACGCTATGTGGTCAACTGCTCATCAATAGCTTTTGGCGGTCAGGTTTTCTCAAGTTCTACAACTTTTGCCACTTCTGCGGTTTTGACTGCACTGCCCAGCAATTTAACCTGGTATTTCCAAGTAAAAGCACGGAACAACAACGGTGTTGATACAGCTTATACCAGTATCGGGAGCACGCATACGTTGTGCAAAGTTCCATCAGCATTGGCATTTTCATCCGTTAACTCTGCCAGCATAGGATTAGGGTGGAACGCAAACACTAATTCCGATTCAACGGTTTACGAGCTCTGGGCTTCTACATATAACAGCGGCTCCTACGGCATTCTTTATTCCGGAAAGAATATTAATTGCACCCATACCAGCCTTACTCCAAACGTGACATATTACTATAAAATACGGGCAAAGAACTTAGATAACGTTTACAGTGATTATGCATCGCAGATAACTACGCATACAGTTTGCAACATCCCTGCAAGCCTATCATATTCGGCCGTCAACCCGACAAGTATAGGCTTGTCCTGGAGCCCGAACAGCAATTCAGGTTCGACTCTTTACGAGGTTGCGGCATCTTCTTGTACCAGTAATTCGTACTTGACTGTGTATACCGGCAAGAACAACGTCTATACCCATTCGAGCCTTACTCCGAACGTAACATATTATTATAAAGTAAGGGCAAAGAACCTGGACAATGTATACACCGATTTTTCATCTCCGGTAACTACGCACACTGCCTGCAATATTCCGGGTACGCCGGACTTTGTTTCAATAAAAACAAACCAGATACATCTAAACTGGAACCCGGACAATAATTCAGGCTCAACCTTTTATGAACTTACCTCGTCTACCAATAACGTGAACTGGCAGTTAAAGCTCTTTGCCAAAGCAACGTTCTATATTGATTCACCTTTAGACAGGAACACTACTTCCTGGTACAAAGTCCGCGCAAAGAACCTGGACCTGGTGTATTCGGATTATGCGGCTCTAAAAGCCACTTCAACCTTGTGCGATATACCGGCTGCCCTGCCTATTACGGACGTAGGTGTTACATCGACAACTTTGCACTGGCAGACCGGAAATAATCCGTACTGGACCAGTTATCTTCTTGAATGTTCTTCTATGTCTGTTGGCGGAAAGGTTTTCCTAAGCTCAGTAACTTTAAATTCCAGCGCGCTGTTCACAGAGCTTTTTGCTCATACTACCTATTACTACAGGGTTAAGGCACTCAACAACAATAAAATTGCCACAGGGTGGGCAAACCTCGGCTCAACTACCACAGTACCTGCTCAGGTAACAGGGATCTCGGCGAGCGCAGGTGTGTACACTGCCAAAACCCGAATCACGTGGGATGCCCAGGCAGGCTGCAAATACAGGGCGCACATTCAAGTTTGAAGTGCAATAATTGATTACTCAAAAAGCATAATTTTTT